>JBBRXQ010000038.1:0-10581 GCA_038238515.1 Sphingomonadales bacterium
GTGCCGCGCATCAAGGGCAGCCACACCGCGATGAAGAGCGGCATGCTGGCGGCGGAATCGATTATCACGGCCATCGCCGGGGGCCGCGAACACGATGAAATCGCGGATTATGAAACCACATTGCGGAAAAGCTGGATCGCTAAGGAATTGAAGCTAGTCCAGAATGCGCAGCCACTTGCTGCCAAATTTGGCGGCGCGCTGGGTACGACGCTGGCGGGGATGGACATGTGGGCGCGCGTGCTGCGCGTCAATCCTCTTCCCGGCCTGAAGCATCACCGCGACAGTGATGCGACGATGCGCGCCGACCTCTTTAAGCCGATCACTTATCCCAAGCCCGATGGCGTGATCAGCTTCGACCGGCTGACCTCGGTAGCATTTTCGTATACCAACCATGAGGAGGATCAACCCTGCCATCTTGTGCTGATAGACCCCGATGTGCCTACCCACATCAATCTGCTGACATATGCAGGGCCAGAAGCGCGGTTCTGCCCAGCAGGCGTCTATGAGTTTGTTGGCCTCGAAGAAGGAAACCCGCGTCTCCAGATCAACGCGCAAAACTGCGTGCATTGCAAAACCTGCGACATCAAGGACACCACCCAGAATATCAACTGGGTTACGCCCGAGGGTGGCGGTGGCCCCAATTATCCGAACATGTGAAATTCCTCCCCGAAAACGGGACCGGAAGGACCTATGAAAGAAACCGCCTACGCCAAGATCAATCTGGCGCTGCATGTGCGGCGGCGGCGAGATGATGGTTATCATGAGCTGGAAACGGTGTTTGCCTTTGTCGATGCGGGCGACGAACTTGTTGTTGCCCCAGCACCGCAAGATAAGCTCATAACTGTTGGCGAGTTCGCTGCTGGACTTACTGATTTTGCAGGAAACATTGTTTCCAAGGCGATGACTGCCTTGCCGCGTGCGCAGGGTTGGTCGGTAACTCTGGAAAAGCGCCTTCCAGTTGCCGCAGGGCTTGGCGGCGGATCGGCTGATGCGGGCGCGATATTCCGCATGGTAGAGCGTGCGCAGGGTTTGCCCAGCGATTGGCGCGCCCGTGCGGCGGCGCTTGGCGCAGACGTTCCCGCCTGCGTGCTCAGCCGCGCGTGCATCGGCACAGGCACCGGCACTGAGCTTGAGGAAGTGCCCAACGACCTCGCCGGAATGCCGGTGCTGCTGGTCAATCCGCGCATTCCGCTCGCCACTGGCCCTGTTTTCAATGCGTGGGACGGGCACGATCGCGGACCATTGCCAACCGGCGACTTACGCACGATTGCCGCCGAAGGACGCAATGACCTTGAAGCGCCAGCGCTCGCGTTGGTCCCGGCGATCGGCGATGTTCTGACGGCATTGCGCGCCAGCGGGGCATGGCTGGTGCGCATGTCAGGCTCCGGCGCAACGTGCTTTGCGCTCTATGAAACGGTTGAAAAGCTTCAGGCAGCAGGGTCAGCGTTGCCCGCTGATTGGTGGCGACTTGCTGGCAAGCTGCGCTAGGATAGTCCGATGAGTGAGGCGTTCGAACTGATCGGAGAGCCCCGCTTTGGCGGCATTCTGGTGGTGTGCGACCATGCATCGAACCGCGTGCCAAAGGGTATCGACCTTGGCATCGATGCGGCGCTGCTGGATCAGCACATTGCGGTCGATATCGGCGTTGCAGCGGTCGCGCGGCGGATGGCTCAGCGCCCCGGCACCGCCGCTTTTCTGGCGAATGTCAGCCGTCTGGTGTGCGATTTTAACCGCGAGGAGCATCAGCGGGCGGTCGTGCCCAGCGCCAGCGACGGCCATGAAATCCCTGGCAATGCGCTTGATCAGGCAGGCCATGAAGCAAGGCTTGCCCAGTTTTTTCGTCCTTACCATGATGCACTGGCCGATTTGCTCGATGCGAAACCGCCCGCACTGATCCTCTCGCTTCACAGCTTCACGCCTAAGTTGGCGAGCAATCCCGCCGAGATGCGCCCATGGCAGGTAGGTGTGCTGTATAATGCAGACGAGCGCGCGCCGCGTCTGGCGATACCGCTGCTCGAGGCAGAGGGCTTGGTGGTTGGCGATCAGCAGCCATACTCGGGCCGTTTGCTCAACGCGACGATGAACCGCCACGCCGAAAATGAAGGGCGCCCTTATCTCGGCATCGAAGTGCGGCAAGACCAGATTGCGGATAACGCCGGGCAAGCGCTTTGGGCTGAACGGCTCGCCCGGATTGCCAATCAGGTGGCGCTGTCCGTCAATGGCTAACGCCCCCTCCGATTGGTTCGGCTAACGCCTTCAGCCGAATGGTTCCAAAATTTACTTTCGACGCCGTCTTTCTCGTGGGTTAAGGCATGCAGTCTCAGCATATTCAGCAATAGCCTTTTTTCGGAGTTAGCCTGATGCCCGTCTATCGTTCACGCACCACCACCCATGGCCGCAATATGGCAGGCGCACGGGGGCTTTGGCGCGCGACCGGCATGAAAGATGGCGATTTTGGCAAGCCGATCATCGCGGTGGTCAATTCGTTCACGCAATTTGTGCCTGGGCATGTCCATCTAAAGGATTTGGGCCAGTTGGTCGCGCGCGAGATCGAGGCTTCGGGCGGCGTGGCGAAGGAATTTAACACTATCGCGGTCGATGATGGCATCGCGATGGGCCATGATGGCATGCTCTATAGCCTGCCCAGCCGCGAGTTGATCGCGGATAGCGTTGAATTCATGGTCAACGCCCACTGCGCCGATGCGATGGTGTGCATCTCAAACTGTGACAAGATCACGCCGGGCATGCTGATGGCCGCGCTGCGGATCAATATCCCGGTCGTGTTCGTATCAGGCGGGCCGATGGAGGCCGGCAAGGTTGTGATCAAGGGTAAGGAGCACGCGCTCGATCTGGTTGATGCGATGGTCGCCGCCGCCGATGAAAGCATGAGCGACGAGGAAGTTGATGCCATCGAAAAGGCCGCATGCCCAACGTGCGGTTCGTGCTCGGGCATGTTCACCGCCAATTCGATGAATTGCCTAACCGAGGCTTTGGGGCTTTCGCTTCCCGGCAACGGCTCAACGCTGGCGACGCACGCTGATCGCAAGCGGCTGTTTCTTGAGGCTGGCCGTCTGATCGTCGATTTGTGCCACAAGTATTACGAACAGGACGACGCCAGCGTTCTGCCGCGCTCGATCGCCAGCTTTGATGCGTTTGAAAACGCGGTCAGCCTCGATATCGCCATGGGCGGATCGACCAACACCGTGCTCCATCTGCTCGCCGCCGCGCACGAAGCAGGGGTTGATTTCACGATGAGCGACATCGATCGCATTTCGCGCCGGGTGCCGTGCCTGTCGAAAGTCGCGCCCACCAAATCCGATGTTCATATGGAAGACGTGCACCGCGCAGGCGGCATTATGGCGCTGCTGGGGCAGCTTGAGCAGGCCGGGCTGCTGCACAGCCATTTGCCGACTGTACATAGCAAGACGATGGGCGATGCGCTCGCGCTGTGGGATATTTCGCGCACCACCGCGCCGCATGTGCAAGAGTTTTATCGCGCTGCGCCGGGCGGCGTCCCAACACAGGTCGCATTCAGCCAAAGCCGCCGCTGGAAAGAGTTAGACCTAGACCGCGAAAACGGCGTGATCCGCTCGGCGAAGCATGCGTTCAGCCAAGATGGCGGACTTGCAGTCCTCTATGGCAATATCGCGGTCGAAGGATGCATCGTGAAAACCGCTGGGGTCGATCCATCGGTGCTGGTGTTCGCCGGGCCAGCCAAAGTCTATGAGAGCCAGGATGCCTCGGTTACCGCGATCTTGACGGGTCAGGTCGTGGCGGGCGATGTGGTGGTGATCCGCTATGAAGGGCCAAAAGGCGGCCCCGGCATGCAGGAAATGCTCTATCCCACCAGCTATCTGAAATCGAAGGGCCTTGGCGCGGCCTGCGCATTGCTAACCGACGGCCGCTTTTCGGGCGGTACTTCGGGCCTCTCCATCGGGCACGCCTCGCCCGAGGCGGCTGAGGGGGGCGCAATCGGCTTGGTCGAAAATGGCGACCGCATCGAGATCAACATTCCCGCCCGCACGATCCATCTCGCGGTGCCGGACGTTGTGCTTGAGGCACGCCGCGCAGCAAAGGAGGCGCAGGGTCCCGACGCTTGGCAGCCTGCCATGCCGCGCCCGCGCAAGGTTTCGCCCGCGCTGCAGGCCTATGCCGCGATGACCACCAGCGCGTCGCGCGGTGCGGTGCGCGACGTTTCGCAGCTTAAGCCGAACAAGCGCACTTGACCGGGCTTATCGTCCGCGTCGCGGCGAAGGGCGAGGGTGCAACAGCGGATGGCCGCTATGTCGCGCTGGCTGCTCCGGGGGACACTCTCGAAGCCGATGGTTCGCTTACGCTGGGGCCAAACCATGTTGCGCCAGATTGCCGCCATTTCCCGGCATGCGGCGGCTGCCAGTTGCAGCATCTGTCCGAAGCGGCTTTGGCGGCCTATGTTGGCGACCGGGTTACAGGCGCGGCTCGGGGGCAGGGGATCGAACCCGGCGAAGTAAGCCCCCCCCATCTCTCCCCGCCCGGCTCGCGCCGCCGCGCCACGCTGCATGCGCAGGCGATCGGCAAACGGGTGGTCATCGGTTTTCGTGAAGCGGGTTCGCACCGGATTGTCGATATGCGCGAATGTCAGGTGATCACAGAGCCATTGCTGGCGCTAGTAGAGCCGCTGCGCGCGCTGCTTGAGCGGCGCGGCGACCGCAAGCTCGCGGTCGATATCGAGCTTGTCTTGGCCGATCAGGGCGCGGCGATGGGCTTATCTGGCCTGACTATCGAAGGACTAACACAGATCGAGGCAATGCTCGATTTTGCCAAGGACAACAAACTGGCGCGCCTGACTGTCGATTCGGGTCATGGTCCTGAGACCACATGGGAGCCTGAGCCGGTAACAGTCACCTTTGGCAATGTGCCGGTCGCATTACCTCCGGGCGTGTTTTTGCAGGCAACGCGCGATGGTGAGGAAGCGCTGATGGCTGCGGCGCGCGATTGGCTCGGCGGCAGCGCGGCTGTGGCAGACCTGTTTTCAGGATTGGGCACGTTTGCGTTTGCGCTGGCCGGGCCAAGCACCAAAGTTTTGGCTGTGGAGGGCGCGCGCGACGCGCATTTTGCGTGTCAGGCTGCCGCGCGGCAAGCAGGCGCGCCTGTTCATTCGCTCCACCGCGATCTCTATCGCAATCCGCTTCGCACTGATGAGCTCAATCGGTTTGCCGGGGTGCTGCTCGATCCGCCGCGTTCGGGCGCGCGCGAACAAGTGGCTCAGCTGGCCTCATCCACCGTCGCCAGGGTTGTTTATATCAGCTGCAACCCCGCGAGTTGGGCCAAGGATGCCACTACTTTGCTGGCTGGCGGCTATCGGCTCGCCGAACTTAGACCGGTTGGACAGTTTCGCTGGTCAACGCATGTCGAGCTGGCGAGCCTGTTCGTCAAAAGTGCTTAAAACACCGCCATAGCGGCCTGCACAACCAGCGCCATCAGCGCCACGCTCGATAGTGCGAACAGCAGAAATCGCGGCGCAACCTTGTTGACCGTCGACTGGAAAATGGAGTGCACGATGCGCAAGCCGACATAGGCCCAAGCGATTGTCAGGTTCAATCCGCCACCCTGATCGATCACCGCAAGCACCAGCGCCACAGCATAAAACACAGTCGGTGCTTCATGCAGATGATTGTAGTTATGCGCTTTCCATTGAATGCTTGGGGCGATCAGCTCTTCAAGCTTCGAGCTTGTCCAGCCTACATCGGCCTTAGGATCAGCAGACTTTGGCAGCGCGTTGATCGCCGGGATGCGTGTGGCGTACATCCAAACCCACATCACCATTGTCCACGCGGCAAGCGCCACCACGGGTTGCAGAATTTCCATACCGGTCATGATTTAGTCCCCCTCAAGCACCGAAAATGGCCGCGACATGATCGATTGTCAATTGCAACTGATCTTGCCGTGGTCACACTGGCTCAGGCTTGATGACCGCGACAAACGCCGCTGGATCAACATTGCCGCCCGAAAGGATCACCGCCGTGCGGCAATCCGCAGGCACTTTGCCCGCCAACAAAGCGGCCAAGCCCGCAGCGCCGCCCGGTTCGATAACCAGCCGCAGCCGCTCAAAGGCATAGCGCTGGGCTGCGCGGACTTCGGCTTCGCTAGCTGCAATCCCCCTCATTCTGTGCGCCTGCATCACCGCGAAATTGATCGGGTATGTTGCGGTGGTTTGGAGCGCGTCGCATGCCGTGCGCGGCGGATTTTCCTCAATGGGCAAGATATGACCGGCCGCGAGGCTGCGTGCAACGTCATCCCAGCCTTCTGGCTCCACCGGCACGATTTCGGCATCCGGGCAAGCAAGCGAGAGCCCGGAGGCCAGCCCGCCGCCGCCGCACGGCGCGATGATCCGTGTCGGCGGGCCGCCCGCATGTTCGGCCATTTGCGCCGTAAGCTCGATGCCAGCGCTGCCTTGTCCTTCGATCACCCAAGGATCGCCATAAGCATGGACCAACACCGCGCCGCTCTGCGCGCAAAGCTCTGCCGCAATGGCGTCACGCGATTGGGTCATGCGCTGGTAGAGCACTACTTCAGCGCCATACCCCCGCGTGGCGGAGAGTTTCACCTGTGGCGCATCAGCGGGCATCACGATCACGGCCTTGATTCCCAGCTTCCGCGCTGCCCAAGCCACACCCTGCGCGTGGTTGCCGCTAGACACGGCGACCACCCCGCGCGCACGCTCGGCCTCGGTTAGATCGGTCAGCCGGTGCCACGCCCCTCTGATCTTAAACGCACCCACCGGCTGCAAGCTCTCCGCTTTACACCAAACGGTGGCCCCATTTGGCAGTTCAAGTGGCAACAGCGGCGTTGGCGGCAATATCGCAGCGATTTTTTGAGCGGCACGCAGCACGCCCTGATGAGAGGGCGCGCAATCAAAAATTTGGGCACTTGGGTTTGTCACGTCACTATCCTAAAGGGCGTTATCTGATAGCGCCAGCGCAGGTTTGCGGCGCTCCTTGCAGTTTTATGGAGAACCTATGGCCAAAGTCCTAGTCATCGGCGCCGGCGGCGTCGGCTCGGTCGCTGTTCACAAAATGGCGTTCAACCCGGATATTTTCAGCGAGATCGCGCTGGCCAGCCGCACCAAGTCCAAATGCGATGCGATAGCGGTGTCGGTCAAAGAACGCACTGGGATCGACGTGGCAACCTTCCAGATCGACGCTGACGATGTCGCCGCCACCACCGCGCTGCTGCGCGAGGTAAAGCCGGTGCTCGTGGTCAATCTCGCGCTGCCGTATCAGGATCTTCATATCATGGATGCCTGCCTCGCGGCGGGGGTCAACTATATGGACACAGCGAACTATGAGCCGATCGATGAGGCCAAGTTCGAGTATCACTGGCAATGGGCTTATCAAGAACGCTTCAAGGCGGCGGGCCTCATGGCGCTGCTCGGCTCGGGATTTGATCCCGGCGTCACCAGCGTATTCGCGACATGGCTGCGCAAGCACAAGCTCGATACGATCCGCACGCTCGATATTCTCGATTGCAATGGCGGCGATCATGGCCAGCACTTTGCCACCAATTTCAATCCTGAGATCAATATCCGCGAAGTGACCGCGCCCGCGCGGCATTGGCTCAACGGCGAATGGATCGAGACCCCGGCGCTAACCATCCGCCAAAGCTTTGATTTTGAAGCGGTCGGCCCCAAGAACATGTATCTGATGTATCATGAGGAGCTTGAAAGCCTCGCGCAACATCTGCCCGAGATCGAGCGCATCCGCTTCTGGATGACCTTCGGCGATGCCTATATCACCCATCTTACCGTGCTGCAGAACGTGGGAATGACCCGGATTGATCCCGTGATGTATAATGGTCAGCAAATCATTCCGCTCCAATTCCTGAAAGCTGTGCTGCCAGAGCCTGCGTCGTTGGGCGCAACCACCAAGGGCAAGACCAACATCGGCGATATCGCCACTGGCCTCAAAGATGGCGCGGAAAAGACCTTCTACATCTACAATATCTGCGATCATGAAGAGGCCTACGCCGAAACCGGCAATCAGGCGGTGAGCTATACCACCGGCGTTCCCGCGATGATCGGCGCGGCGCTGATGGTTCAGGGCATTTGGTCGGGCGCAGGCGTGTTCAACACCGAGCAGCTTGATCCCGATCCCTACATGGACATGCTGAACGCGCATGGCTTGCCGTGGCAGGTGAAGGAACTAGACGGGCCGCTGGCGTTTTGATGTATTCCAAGGCGCTGCTTACGCTCGGGCTGGTTATGCTGGCAGCATGCGCGCCTAAAGTTGCGCCTTCGCCAGATGCGGCAAGCGCGCAACCCAGAGGGGTGATGGCAGCGGCCGATCGCAAAGTTTGCCTTGCTGGCGGCGGCGCGGTGGAGCGGCGCGGCAGGATGGGCGCAGAGAACTGCGTGCATCGCTATGCAGACGCTGGCAAAGTATGCACCGACAAAGCCGATTGCAGCGGCAAATGCCTTGCCGAAAGCATGGGCGGAAGCGGCGCTGGGTCCGGTCTCGTCAAGGGCATCTGCCAGGCCGATGACAGCCCGTTTGGATGCTCTCAGGAAGTGCGTAAGGGCCAGCTTCGGTCTGGCATCTGCGTCGACTAAGGATTGAATCATGGAAACCAAAGCTGGCGATCCGGGCGCGTTTGCGCATTTCGATCTGGCGCGGGTCGATAGCCCCGCGTTCGTTGTCGATCTTGCCGCATTGCGCCGTAACCTAAGCGTTCTGGCCGACATTCGTGATCGCGCCGGGATTAGAGTGCTGGCTGCGATGAAGGCGTTTTCGATGTGGCGGGTTGCGCCAGTGATCGGCGAATACCTTGACGGGGTATGCACCTCGGGCAAGTGGGAGGCGCAGCTTGCTGCCGAGCATTATGCAGGTGAAATCGCAACCTATTGTGCGGCTTATAAGGCCGAGGATCTGCCGCAGATCCTCAAGCTTTCGGATCATGTGATCTTTAACACTCCGGGCCAGCACGCGCGCTTCGCAGGCGAAATCGCGGCGGCGCGGGCGGGGAGAGATGCGTTCGATATCGGTCTGCGCATCAATCCCATGCATGCTGAGGGCGAAGTGGCGAAATACGATCCCTGCGCCCCGCATTCGCGCCTAGGGTTTCCGGTCGATCAATTGCTGCCAGAGCATCTGGAAGGCGTGTCTGGGCTTCATTTCCATTCGCTTTGTGAGCAGGATTTTGAGCCCTTGGAGCGCACATGGGCCAAACTCAAACCGCTGCTCGCGCCGCACTTCGGCAGGCTCGAATGGCTCAACTTTGGCGGCGGCCACCACATTACGCGCGCCGATTATCAGCGCGACGAACTGGTCGAATTCCTCAAAGCAGTTAAAGCCGAAACGGGCTGCCAGATCTATCTCGAGCCGGGCGAGGCCATCGCTCTCGATGCGGGCATTTTGGTGGGCACCGTGCTAGATACGCATTGGAACGGCATGCCGCTGGCCGTGACCGATATTTCGGCCACATGCCACATGCCCGATGTTATCGAAGCGCCTTATCGCCCGGCAATGCTGGGCGAACGGCCAATCGATGAATATGAGGACGGAGCTGGCGAGGTGCCGGTGCGGCTTGGCGGGCCATCGTGCCTGGCGGGCGATGTGATCGGCGATTATCTGATGGCGGAGCCATGCGCGCCCGGCGCGCGCTTTGCGTTCCTTGATCAGGCGCATTATTCGATGGTCAAAACCACCACGTTTAACGGCGTGCCGCTTCCATCAATCTGGTTGTGGGACAGCGCGAGCGACGCTCTCGAATGCGTGCGCCGTTTCGAATACGAAGACTTTCGCGATCGGCTTTCCTGAGCCACCGCCGCGTCGAAATCATAAATAGGGAGAAGCGCGCGTGCCGGAAACAATGCTTGACGGGATTACCAGCGATCCTTTGACAATGGGGTGGATGCAAGGCGTGCCGCCGCTTCCCGAGCATCAAATTCTTGGCGCGCGCGCCGATCACATGCGTTTCCCGATGATCCGCTGGTCATATTCAAACATGCGCACTTTCGCCTCCACTGCGCGCGTAGCCGCCAGCGGGCAGGGCCGCCCCTTCGCGCGGCGACTGCGCGAGGATCTGGCGGGTGTGTCGTTCAAGCCGCTGGGCAGCGATGAAACGACCACGTTCGGCCAGTCGCTCACACAGGCCTATACCGACGGCATTATCGTGCTCCACCGCGGCGAAGTGGTGTTCGAGCGCTGGTTCGGCGTAACCACGCCCGAAACCTGCCATATCGCCTTTTCCGTCACCAAGAGCTTTGTCGGCACACTCGCCCAAATCCTGATCGAGGAGGGGCGGCTCAATCCCGCCGAACTGGTTGGCAACGTATTGCCCGAACTTGCCGCCAGCGGGTTTGGCAGCGCCACGATCGAGCAAGTGATGGACATGACCACCGCGCTCGATTTCTCCGAGAACTACGCCGATCCAAACTCGGGGATTGGTGCCTATAGCGCCGCGCTCGGCCTCACTCCGCGCCCGCCAGGCTATGACGGCCCGCGCGATTTATGGTCTTATGCAGCAACGGTGGCAGGGGCGGGCGCGCATGGCGATGGCTTTGTCTATCGCACGCCCAACACCGATGTGCTGGCGTGGATCGTA
>JBBRXQ010000039.1:0-10566 GCA_038238515.1 Sphingomonadales bacterium
GTCTGCGCCGCCGCCAGCCGCGCGCGCACGCTGGCCATGCGGCCTCGCATATCATCAAGCTCACCTAGCCACAGCGCGGTGAGCGCGGGATCGGCGAGCACCAGCCGCACCGCCGCCGCGCCGTGATCGGGCGGCATCGACCACGATGCGCGCGCAATCGCCGCGCCATTGCCCATCGCATTGGCCAGCGCGGCAGGATCGCTGCTCACCGCATAAAACGCGCCGACCCGGTCGCGGTAGAGCCCAAAGTTCTTGTCACACGAATAGGCGACCAGCGCCTCTGGCACATGCGCCAAGACCGCGCGCAGGCCATAAGCATCGGCCTCCATCCCATCACCCAGCCCCTGATAGGCCAGATCGAGGATTGGAAACACGCCGGTTTCGCGCAGCAGCGCCGCGATCTGATCCCACTGCGCGGGCGAATAATCCACCCCAGTGGGATTGTGGCAGCAGCCATGGAGCAGCACCGCATCGCCCGGTGCGGCATTCTTCAGCACTGCGCTCAGCGCCTCAAAATCGGCGGTGCCATCCGCCGTGCCGTGGACAAAAGTTTTCAGCTCAAGCCCGGCAGCGGTGTCAATCTGCGCATGATTGGGCCACGATGGCACGCCCATCCATACGCGCGCCACGCCTGCGCGCTTGGCCACCTCAATCGCCAGCCGCACCGCGCCCGTGCCGCCCGGCGTTTGCATGCCCGCCACGCGCGCCGCATCGAAATCTGCGCCGAAAACGTAAGGGATCAGCGCGTTTACAAAGCCCATATCGCCGTCGGGGCCGAGGTAGGATTTGGTATCCTGATCGGCAAGCAACCGCGCTTCTGCTGCCTTAATCGCCTTAAACACCGGAGTGGCGCCGCTGGCTGTGCGATAAACGCCCACGCCAAGATCGATCTTGGTGGGGCGCGGATCAGCATTGTGCAGCTTGATCAGCGAGAGCAAGGCATCGGCGGGCTGGGCGGCAAGCACTTCAAGCATCGAGGGGCTCCTTCGTTGTCCGCGCGTTTGCAGGCGGCAGACACGCGGAGCAAGCGTTTTTAGAACGGCATCCAGTTTTGCTTCTCACGAAACTTCATGTAGCCGCCGTTGATCCCCAGCCGCAGCCCCGCACCCACGCGCACCGGGATCAGCACAATATCGCGGTGCCGCATATACGATACGTTAAACCCGCCTACCAGATACGCCTGCCCCTCACCCGCGGCATAGCGGTGAAACAGATCTTGGCTGTCGTGCAGATTATACACCAGCACGAAAGTGTTTCCGGCGTTCGCGCCGAAATCAAAGCCCACCGAAGGCCCGGTCCAATAGACGGTGCGGTCGCCCTCAATCTTGTGATGCAACGTGCCCGAACCATAGCGAAGCCCGACCACGACCGCGCCGCCAGCCTCGCGCCCGGTGATGTAGCCAATCGGCTCGCCCTGCTTCCTCAGGATGCCCCTGATCATCAGCGCCAGACCGCGCGAACCTTGGCCAAAAACACCCTCAGCCGCGCCGATCAGATCATCCTCGCGGTATGTGTTGCCAGCGGCCGCCTTGGCCCGCGCGGGGGAAGACGCATCGGCGGCCCAGCCCGGCCCGGCGTAATCCGCATCGGACGCGGGCGATTGTATTGGCGCGGAAGATGACTGTATTGGCGCGGAAGATGACGAGGCGGCTGGCAATTCTGCACTAGGCGCAGTTACCGGCGGCGAGACCGCAGATGTGGAAGTTTGCGGAAGAAGATCGGAATCGATCGCGCTGTTGGGATCGATCGCCTGCACTTGCGCCGACGCAGGCAGACTTTGGGCAAGACCCAATGCGGCAAGCAACAATCCAGTGCGTTGAAAGAGCTTCATGCGGGAATTCCCATTTATCAGGCGGCGCAATCTGCGCACACTTACTACCATCCACCGATGCATCGCCATTGAGCAATGAACCGGCGATGAGCCGAGTCAATTTTGCGGCAGGGCGCATGAATGGGAGGGTTTGCGGCGGCGCCCCTTTTTCAAACACGTTCTGAAACATGGACACAGGATCACCCTTGCCGCCCTCAGCATCGCTCGCTATACGGCGCGTTCGCTACCAAGATCCGGAGACGTGGGTGAGTGGCTGAAACCAACGGTTTGCTAAACCGTCGTAGGGTGTTTAACCTTACCGAGGGTTCGAATCCCTCCGTCTCCGCCAGGCTTGCTTCCAAACAGCATCGCAAATATCCAAAAGGCCGCAGAAATGCGGCCTTTTTTGCATATTGAAGGTCTGCATAGTTCTGCTTATGTTCTCATCAATCTAGCCCATAGTGTGGGTCTGAGTGTGGGTCTGGAAAGAGGCAGCATCATGGGAAAGCTCACTGCAATCGGCATAAAGCACCTCAAGGAACCGGGGCGGTATTCCGATGGGGAGGGTCTGATCTTGAAACTTGCCGCCCCTGCGCGCGGCAGCTGGATCTTGCGGGTCCAGGCTCAGGGAAAGCGAAGCGACGTCGGACTCGGAACTTTTCCTGACGTAAACCTCGGCGAAGCACGTGACGCCGCGCGCGAGTTCCGCAAGAAAATGAAGGCGGGAATCGATGTCCTCGCAGAGCGGAAGACCGAGAAGCTGAAGATTCCCAACTTTCGGG
This sequence comes from Sphingomonadales bacterium, assembly GCA_038238515.1. Classification (GTDB taxonomy): domain Bacteria; phylum Pseudomonadota; class Alphaproteobacteria; order Sphingomonadales; family Sphingomonadaceae; genus Novosphingobium. The sequence continues at coordinate 2,593 of JBBRXQ010000039.1, forward strand.
AGTCCGCCAAACTTGTGCATGCGGAACATCAGGTCGCCTGGAAAAATGGCAAACATCAGGCGCAATGGCTCAGTACGCTCGAGACATATGCCTTTCCTGCCTTGGGCGACAAACTTGTCTCCGAGATCGAAGGGCCTGCCATCCGCGATGTTCTTGCGAAGATCTGGCTCTCAAAACCCGAAACCGCGCGCCGCGTCCGGCAAAGGATCGCGTCCGTGCTCGATTGGGCTTGCGCCAAGGGGTTCCGTGAGACCGAAGCGCCGATGAGATCTGTCATGCGGGGACTGCCGCGTCAGCCCCGCAAACAGGGCCACTTCGGCGCTCTTCCTTTCACGGAGCTGCCCAAGTTTACAGAGGCGCTACGCGAACGAACGTCCGTGGGCAGACTTGCGCTGGAATTCTTGATTTTGACCGCATCCCGCTCAGGAGAGGTCCGAGGGTGCTGTTGGCAGGAGATCGATCTTGAGAGGAAGGTGTGGACGGTTCCGCCCGAGCGCATGAAAGCTGGCAACGCCCACACAGTTCCGCTGTCCAAGGCGGCGCTGTCGGTTCTCGAGAGAGCGCAAGCGATCCGGGCACCTGTCAGTGATCTTGTATTTCCCGGGCAAAATCCCAAGCGCCCGCTGTCAGACATGACGTTGCTCAAGATCCTTCGAGACAAGGGCATCGATGCAACCGTTCACGGATTTCGGTCTTCCTTCCGCGATTGGGTCGCGGAAATGACGAACTATCCGGGTGAGATAGCCGAGGCAGCGCTGGCACACACGGTCGCCAATAAAGTCGAAGCGGCTTATCGGCGCACCGACTATCTGGAAAAACGGAAAGGGCTGATGGCCGATTGGGCGGAATTTTTGAAAGCGGAAACCCGCAAACTGCCTAGACGCAAAGCGCGTTGATTAATGCGGAGGCGTTGGGGAGCGGCACAAACAGCCTTGTTTGGAAGCGGATGATCTCGGTGAAACACCCCTGCGCCTTGTACCAGTCGAGCCGCGCAGTCGACCAGCCCGTCAGTTCGAGCCGCTGAGAGCCGTTCACCAGACTGCGCTTGAGCATCAGTGCCTCGTGCGCCTGTACTGGCATTGGTCGGCCGGTCGTCAGGACAGCAGCGACAAGACCTTCAGCCGAAACGGGGGGCTGATTGTCCAGGCCCATCGCGCGGCAAAGCTCAGTGACGGCATGGAGCGGGACTTCGCGCCCGAGCAGCGAGCGTCCATCGCCTGCGCAGATGCGGCTGACCCTAACGAAGTCGCCGGGTAGCTTGTCCCAGACCGGTAGCAGGAGGCCAGTGGCCAGATGCAGCCGGTCGCGTTTTAGCGATGCGACCGCTTCGTCGGCTTCGGCCTGCCACAGCGCGCGAAACTCACTTTCGCTGATCGGTTCCCAGCTGCTTTCGGCGAGTTGGTCCGCTGTGAGGTGACTGCGCTTGAGCGGACGGATCAGCTCGCAGCGCGTCACGCGGGTGCCATCGTCCGCAAGCAAACTGCGCGCAGGTACCGACAATGCGACGCGGCCTGAACGCGCGTTGCGCAAGGGCTGCTCGCGATTTCCACCGATGCGATGCAACTGCTCGAGGCGATCGAGGGTCAGCGGCTTCAAGGCCCGGGCGATCTCGATTTCGAGAAGGTGCGTTGTCGCTCCAGAGACATCGTCAGTGCGGAGCAACGTGTCGGAGAGGACCTCGAAGCTTTCGACCATCATCGTTTCCAACCCCAGATCGAGCGTCCCGGCTTGCCGTGCGGCATCGATCCGCGCTTCGACCAGCCCCATGAACTCGTCGAAGATGGCGTTCTGGAGCCCAATGGGCAGCGCGAGGATGCGATTGAGCCAGCGCTGGATCGGCGGAAGATCGTCGCTCATGCCGCCGTCAGGGGTTTCAATGTTCAAGCCGGTGAGGGACTGAAAACGCGCGAGGCTGACGGCCGCGAGCTTGCCGGTAAACAGGAGGCCGAACCAGCGATTGAGCGCATCCTTGGCGTAAATGCTTTCGAGGTTGTCGGCCGGGTTGAACAGGTTCTGCCCGCCGGTTTGCCGCTGGCCGCGCGTCAGCGCGCCAAGGCTGTCGAGCCGCCGCGCTATGGTCGAGATGAACCGCCGCTCACCGCGCACATCGGTGGTCACCGGGCGGAACAGCGGCGCCGATGCCTGATTGGTGCGGTTGGTCCGCCCCAGCCCTTGGATCGCCGCATCTGCGCGCCAGCCCGGCTCGAGCAGGAAGTGGACGCGGCGGGCCTGGTTCTTTGCGGCAAGATCGGCATGGTAGCTGCGCCCGGTGCCTCCGGCATCCGAGAAGACCAGCACGCGCTTGTCGCCATTCATGAACGCCTGTGTTTCGGCGACATTGGCGCGGGCGCTGCGTGATTCAAGCTTCTGGCGGCCATAGGCGCCGACGATCAATCGGCGTGAGCGCCCGGTGATTTCGGCCACCTGATCCACGCCAAAGCATTCGATGATGGCGTCCAGGGCGGCCGCGATGGGCGGCAGCGCGCAGAGCTGTTCGACCATCCGGTCACGTGCAGCCAAGGCGGCACGGCAGAGCACCGGCTGCCCATCGGCATCGATCATTGGTTCGGAGCGCGGGTTGCCGTTCTCGTCGGTGAACACCGCCATCAGGCGGACCGGGAAGCTCTTCTGCAGATACCCCACAACATAGTCGCGGGGGCTCATGTCGATTTCCAGAGCTTCCCGTTCTGCATCGGACATATCTGCTAGCCGCCGTTCGAGCATCGCCTCGGCTGTCGAGACGAGTTGCACCACGACCGCGTTGCCTTCAGCCAGCGCGCGCTCAACGGCGGGAAGCAGGCTGGGCAATTTCATTGATAGCAGGAGCTGCGCGAAGAAGCGTTGCTTCGTTCCCTCGAACACCGAGATCGCCGCCGCCTTGGCGCCGGAGTTGAGCGTGCCGCCGGTCTCGCCGTCGACGATCCGCGTCGCTTCGAGCGTGGCACGCAAGTTGGCATGAATGATTGCCCAAGCTTCGGCATAAGCATCATACACCGCGATCTGATCGTTTATGAGGCAATGCTCGAGGATCTCGTACTCGACACCGGCAAACGACAGCGCCCGCGCGGTGTAGAGCCCGAGCGACTTCAGGTCGCGGGCCACCAGTTCCATCGCAGCGATGCCGCCAGCGCGGATGTCGGCGACGAAGGCCTCGCGGTTGGCGAAGGCGGTTTCCGGCCCCCACAGGCCGAGCCGCGTTGCATAGGCCAGATTGTTGACGTCGGACGCCCCGGTCGCCGACGCATAGAGCACACGGGCGCGCGGCAGCAGGTTTTGCAAGCGCACACCGGCGATGCCTTGCTCCGACCCTTTGACCTTGCCGCGCGAGCCCTCGCCGCCTGCGGCGTTGGCCATGGCATGCGCTTCATCGAACACGATGACGCCGCCGAAGTCTTCGCCAGCCCATTGCAGGATCTGCTCGAGCCGGGTCGCATCGGCGCGGCCCGAGCGCAGCGTCGGGTATGTGATGAACAGGATACCGTCGCGCATTCCAATCGGCGTGCCCAGCTTCCAGCTTGCCAGCGGCTGGATGTCGATGGGCAAGCCGCCCAGCGCCGACCAGTCATGGCGCGCGTCTTCGAGCAGGGCTTCGTTCTTTGATATCCAGATGTGGCGGCGTTCACCGCGCACCCAGCGATCAAGGATCACGCTAGCGACCTGGCGTCCCTTGCCGGCTCCGGTGCCATCGCCGAGGAAGTAGCCCATCCGATAAGACCTTCCATCCGCGCTGGGCTTGAGCGCGCAGCCTTTGTCCTCGGGCTCGAACTGGCCTGGCAAATCACGGGCGTGCGCGCTGGCGGCGTAGATCAGGGTTTCGGCCTGCGCTGCCGAGAGCAGGCCGCGTGCCATCACACTGCCCGGCAATTGCGGCACTTCGGTCGGCAGCGGCGCAAAGATCGAACCCATCGCGACCGATTCGACGAGCGGGGTCGGATGATCACGCGCGCCGGATATGGCAATCCGGCTTGGACGGTACGGCAGATAATGGCCGACCTGTTCGGCGATCGGTGCTGGTTCGGCGAGCGGCGTGTAGGCAACCGATTCGGCTGCGAAACATGCCGCTGCTGGCCGCAATGGCGCCGGGAGTGGCCGCGCCATGGGTTTGATTGTCGGCAGCGCCAAATTCGCGCGAGGCTTGGGCGCTGCAATCGGTGATCGCGCCATGCGCGGGGGAAGTGCATCAACCAGCGCGCAAAGTTCGCCGAAATCGCTGGTCCTGCCGACAGTGGGGTTCCCTGCCCCATCGCACTTGTCGAGGACGACAAGGCGCGTGGTGACCGAGGTCCCGTGTGCGATGAAACCCCGCTCGATTGCGACATTGAGACGCAGCACAGCAGGTCCGGAACCGCCTCGCAGAAAGCGCGGCAATTCGAACCATTCGGGCATGATCGCGGCGAGCCGGCCGCCATTGGCGAGCCGGTTCCAGGCTGAACGCAAATGCCGCGCGGCGGTTTGGCCATCGTGACCGCGCTCGAGCCCGTGCGAATAAGGCGGGTTCATCAGGACGACGCTGGGCTGGTGGACTGGATTCAGCAGTTCGTCGATCAGCTCGGCATCGTGGCTGGAGACCGCCGCATCCGGAAACATCTCCGCGAGGCACTCGCGACGAGTGGGCGCAATTTCGTTCAGCAAGAGCTGTGCGCCCGCCTTATCTGCCCATACACCCAGCATGCCTGTCCCGACTGAAGGCTCAAGGACGTGTTCGCCAGCCACAAGATGGCAGGCGCGCGCTGCAAGCCAAGCGAGGCGCGGCGGTGTCGCAAATTGCTGGAGTTCGAGCTGCTCTTCGCTACGAACACTATGCTTTGGAATGGCTGCTTCGAGGTGGTCAAAACAAGCACCGGCGATTGCCGGATTGCAATCTGCGGCCAGACTGGCTTGCTTTTGCAGCCAGAGCACTTGCGCCAATTCAAGCGCGGCGTGTGCATCGCGGACCGACCAGCGACCTTCGGCATCATTGCCGCCATACATCTGGCAAAGGACCGCGTTGATATCACGGCGTGACAACGAGGAATTTGCGCCGAACATATCGGCGAGAACGCGTGCAGCGCTCAAAACCAACGGTTCGCGCGGCACTGGCAAGGCAAGCTGGGCAGATTGGGTGGACATGGGCTATCTCCTGACGAGATCCGGTCATCAGATCCCGCCAGCTCAAAAGCCCTCTCTCCTCTATAATCCGAAGGTCAGATGCCTGCGGGGATTCCGGCCATCAACACATCGTTCCAATCGGTCCCGGCCTGTTCGGGACGCTGGGTCATGATCGTCCGGCCTTCGGCGCAATAGGCCGCCAGTGCCCGCTGCTCGGCATGGCAGCCAGCCGCGTCATGATCGACGAACAAGGTGAGTTCGCGCACGCTCTCGGGGATCGCGACTGTGCCAAAGCGCTCGGTGCCAAGGGTTGCCCCGCAGGGGATGCCAAAGAGCATTTGCGCAGACAGCGCCGTTTCGATCCCTTCGGCAAGTCCCAGCTTTCCGCCGCGCGGACCGCACAAACGCACTGCGCCCCGGCCCAGTGAACCCAGCGCCCGCTTGGGACCATCAAAAGCGGCAATGCGGCCCCTGCGCGTGTCGAGAAAAGTCCGATGCAGGGCAATGATGCCAAGATCGCTTCGCACAGCGGCGATCATGGCAGGAAGGAACCGAACCGAACCCTTCGGCCCTAGCGGAGTGCGAGCGAGGTAGCGCAGATCAGGCGATAGCGCCGTGATTGCGCGCTGTGCGAGATAGCGCTCAGCCGGACTATCCCGCAAGCAAGCCGCTTCGCGCCAAAGCCGTTGGACGTTTTCCGGAAGTGCGTCATCGCGGCGGATACCAGCGATTGGTGCCCGATCGCCATCAAACAGCGACCGAACGGTCACACCGCGCCCCGCCAAGGCGGCCAGCACAGCCGCGTTCGAGCAACCGGCAAAGCAGTGAAACAGGATCGCTCGCGATCCAAGCGTAACGCTGAGCGAAGGCGTTCGATCTTCGTGCGCTGGGCAGCGGCACATACCGCGACCGCGTGTCCACGTACCCTCCAGCGAAGCAACGATCTCGCGGGCACGGGCATCAAGGCGGTCAGGGATTTTGGTATCAACAGACATTTGGCATCTCCTTGCAAGACACCACCACCGCGCAGCCTCCGCTCTGCGCCCGATCGATTACGCTTTGCTGCGCACTTTGTTCTATATATGTTCCGAAGTGAGTTTTCTAGAGTGGAATGATCAAATGAAATGCTTGCTAGCCTTGATCCTTGCATTTTCAGCCATCTGGGTCGGACAGCCTGCCCGCGCAACAGATAACCAGTCGATCGACCGGCACGCGCCCCGGACCAAGGAAATCCGAGGGCCAGGTTTCGTAGAGGTTACAACGGCAGGAGACTTTCAGCTGATTCAGCATGGAAACTGGACCAGGGGAGAGCCAAATCCTGGCAATGCTATCCTTTCATCGCGATTCCTGCAGGGCTACAAATCTCGAGTAACGAAATCAGAGTTCAGACGAGCGACTTATCTGCCCAGCGTGCAAGCAGCAGAAGTCCGGTATGGCTTGCCCCGCGGGCTACTGGATGCGCTCGTCTGGACAGAGTCGCGATACAATCCCTTCGCCGTTAGCACCGCAGGAGCGATCGGCTTGGGGCAACTCATGCCCAAAACCGCTCTCGAGCTTGGCGTCAGCAATCGGTACGATCCAGTATTAAACATTGAAGGTGCAGCACGTTACCTGCGGCAACTGATTGACCAGTTCGGAATGGTTCGCCTCGCACTTGCAGCCTATAACGCTGGGCCACATGCCGTTCAGTCGGCGCACCGCGTACCTCGAAATCGTGAGACGACTACATACGTTCGCACGGTACTTGAGCGCTGGAAGCCATGATCAGAACAGCATGAACTACCTCAAGAGCGTTACAGTGAGCTTCAATCTGTCAGCATATCGCTAAATTGTTGAAAGGACATTGTCCGTCGTCCGAACATTCGCCCCAAGTTGCAGCGTAAATTAGCGGAACGTTGGCCTCGTCTGGAGGTTAATATTAGGCGGTGAGCTTGCAGTGCTGCAAGTGCGGATGTTCGGACGACGGACTGTCCGACAGATCAACTATCAGACCATACCGCTGCGCACACCGGCCCAGATCATGGCGTGCATAGCGGCCCTTGGCAGCGCAGGTGGTAGTTGTCGGGACATTGCCGGCGCACGGCCCATCACCGCCAGTATATGCATAGGCGCCGGGCTCCTCGCGCAACTGCGCGCGCCGTGGTGGCACGGGCGCGAAGGATTCGGCATCGACTAGCGCCAGCCCGAGTGTGCGACCGTTTTCCCGGACCACCGTTTCTGCCGCTGGCGTACCGAAGCCGCTCGCATCCCAGCGATCGCGCCACTTGCGCTGTGCCAGCCTACACGTTGACAGGTGGTTCCGTCTGATGTTGTTAAGGGCGATCAGGGCGATGCAGCAACTTAATCAACTTTAGCGTCGACTGATAACGGATGGGCTTGCCGGATGGCCATCGGCGTCGCAGTTAAGCGCTCATGAAAATCTCGGGAATCGATCACGTCGTCGTCAAGGTGGCCGACCTTGACCGCTCCATCCACTTCTATTGTGAAGTTTTGGGATGCAAAATCGAATGGCGCCGCGATGATCTGGCGCTGGCACACATACGTGTCGGTGCCTCGTTCGTCGATTTGCTGGCCGGGCAGCCTCTGCCCTCAGGGCTAGGCCGCAACATGGATCACTTGTGTCTGACCGTTGCCGATTTCGATCTAGAAACGGTACGCGAACATCTGCTTGCCCATAACGTCGAAATTGGCCTGGCAGGTGAGCGCTTCGGCGCATCTGGTTGGGGTCCTTCGCTTTACGTCACCGATCCCGACGGTAACGGACTGGAACTTCGCGGTTAAGCCAAACACAGAAAAGCTGCGCTAGGACCGCAGCATACCTTGTTCAGCGGGCCTCATCCGTGCCGGAACCGCCCGGCCATCAAGGTGCTGATCCATCACGGCATA
>JBBRXQ010000040.1:0-10495 GCA_038238515.1 Sphingomonadales bacterium
CCATTGATCTGTAGGTTTTGGCCAGTAATGAACGAACCCTCATCGGCCAGCCATAGCACCGCCTGCGCGATGTCTTGCGATGTGCCAACGCGGCCCAGCGGATACTTTTTGGTGAATGCCGCAACTAGGCCGGGCACAGCATAAGCCCCCGCTGTCATCGGGCTTTCAGTAAGACCGGGCGAGACCACGTTGGCGCGAATGCCTTGCGCACCATATTGATTGGCGACGCAGCGGATCAGCGCTTCTGAGCCCGCCTTGGTGCCAATATAGGCCGCGTGATCATCGATGATGCACTGCGTTGTTGCCGAGGAAACCTGCACCAGCGAGCCACCATTTGGCATCGCACGGACAAACGCGCTGAGGAAATAATGCACGCCTTTAAATTGCAGCGCGATGATCTGCTCAAGCTCGTCCTCAGTGATCTCGTGCATCGATTTTAACAGGCCCCAGCCGCTGGCATTGACCGCGACATCGACCCGGCCATGGCGCGCCACGGTCTCGCTAGCCAGCGCTTCGACATCAGCCTTGCTGGTCAGATCGCACAGCATCCAATCGCCGCCGATTTCAGCCGCCAGCGCGGCAAGCGGTGCTTCTTTGCGGCCCGTTACCAGCACTTTTGCGCCTGCGCCTGCGAGTGTGCGGGCGATGTGTTGCCCCATGTTGTCTGGGCTACCTGCGCCCACCACCACGGCTACTTTGCCTGTTAGATCGGTCATCTCGGTTTAGCCTTTTGCGCTGTGAAAAGTAGCGGATGCCACGCCGTCAGGGCCGTAGACTGGCTCGGTCAAATCGACGCGGTATTTGCGTGTTACTGCGCCGATCATCGAAAAGCCGCCGAGATGCGCGAGCATTCCGGTATAAGCAGGGCCTTCGAGATGCAATTGCAATTCTTCGGCGCTGTCCCAATCTTCAAACACATGTACGCGGCCCGCGTCATAGGGATCGGCGGTCCATGCATAATGGCAACAGCCCGGCTCAGCGAGCGCGAGCTTGATCAATTCTTCAGCGCCCGCAAGCGCAGCGGCCCGGTTTTCCGGCGGAAAATCGATCTCGCCCGAGATAACAACGCGCATTCCCTTATCCTCTCAGCACATTGAAAATTCGCTCTTTGTAAAGCCATTGGCCTCCTTCGCGAACATAGCGATCATCATAGCGGCCAACCGGCTTGCGTTCGCTACCGTCGTTCATTTCAAGCACTTCGTTGGTGAAAACGCGCCCAGTTGCGGTGTCACCGTCAACCTCAATCGCCGCAACCTGGCAGAAAAAGCCTACGAACTTGAAGCCGCTCATCGCCATCGTCCACAAACCGACAATCGCTTCGCGCCCGTCAACGTGAGTTTCGCCCAAACCCCAGTGCGAATCTTGCGCCCATGTTGCGCCCCATTTTTCGGGATCGCGCAGGAATACGGCATCACAATAGCTATCGTGCAGAATGCGGATCGCCAATTGATCTTCTATTGGTCCCGAAAAAGCCATCTCGTTCCCCTCTCCCCGCCTGCCTAACCCCAGTTTTGGCCATGACAAACTATCACTTTTCGCCAAGCTGCCAGCGGCGCAGCAACGCGCGAGAGATCGCCCATCAGCTACCCCTCAAAACATACAGTAGCCCCGGCCATAGCTTGCTGCCAATCTCTCAGCGCTCGTAGACGGAGCGCGTAACTAGAAAGAAAAGCCCATGGGATTGAGCGCAATCGGCCCGGTGATGCAGTTCGCCTATGTGCCGACAGACTTCGATGCGGCGGTGACATACTGGACTCAAACGATGGGTGTTGGGCCGTTTTTCCTGATTGAGAACGTCCACCTCGGCGATATGCGCTACTTGGGAGAACCAACCGACTGCATGTTTTCAATCGCCATTGGCTATTGGGGCGATATGCAGATCGAGCTGGTCCGCGTGGAAAACGATGCGCCAGGGATTTATCGCGGCCAATACGGCGTGAACGGCGATGTGATGCACCACCAATGCGTGCTGACCGATGACATCGTGAAAGCGCGCGCGATCTGCGAGGAAGCAGGCGCCAAAGTGCTGATCGAGGGCAAAGTGGGCGCAGACGGCGCGGTGATCTATGTTGACACCGGCGGCGGCCCAGGCACGATCTTAGAGATTCTGCAGGCTGCGAGCGGCACCGAGGGCGCGTTTGCGATGATGCGCGATGCCGCCAAAAACTGGGACGGGAGCAATCCGCTGCGCAAGATGGGCTAAGCTGAGGCTACCTGTCGCGGCCCAGTGCTACCTGTCGCGAATCGAGCCAGCGCCATCGACGGTGAGGTCGGTGCCGCTGGTAAAGCTGGAATCGGCGCAGCTGAGAAACAGGATGGCCTGCGCCACTTCTTCGGGTTCTCCCGAGCGGCCCATCGGATGCGTGGCGGCAAACATCGCTTCGATATCTTCCGGAGCAGCCGCGCCCGAATGGAGATAGCGATAATACATTGGCGTTTTTATCGCGCCGGGGTGAACCGCATTGGCCCGGATCGGCAGACCGCGCTTCGCCAAATCAAGCGCAACGCATTTGGTCAACGCGGTGACCGCCGATTTCGATGCGCAATAGGCCGCCATCTGGCCGCCAGGGCGCATCGCCAGCATCGAGCCAACATTGACGATGGTGCAAGCCTCGCCCGCCGCCTCCATCGCCGGGATCGCCGCACGGCAGCCATAAAACGTGCCGTTCAGATTGATATCGATTGTGCGATGCCAGCTTTCCAGCTCGACATCGACCGCATTGCCGGGCTCAGAAATGCCCGCGATGTTGCACAATGTTGTCAGCTTGCCAAAGCGCGCGATCGTGGCCGCGACCGCCGCATTCCAATCATCGAGGCTGCGCACATCGAGCTTTACCGAGGCAGCGTGCGCGCCAAGCTCCTCCGCCAGCGCCGCCGCCTTGTCCGTTTGCACATCACCGAGCATTACCGAGCCGCCCTCGGCCAAGATCATGCGCGCCAATGTGCCGCCAATGCCTTCTGCGCCGCCCGATATAAGCGCCACTTTTCCCGCCATGCGGCCCATCCGTTAACTCCCGACGTGTTGTACTGGGTGGGCTAGGTCTATTGCAGCGGCTCATACGTGATTGGCAAATGCGTGACCCCGCGCAGCAGGATATTGGGCAAAATCTTGATCGCGTCTTCATCAACGATTTTGAAATTGCCAAGGCGCACCAGCAGCTCATCAAATGCGACCGCGATTTCCTTACGGCTCAGCATATTGCCTACGCACATGTGGATGCCTTTGCCGAACGCAAGATGCGTGCGCGCATTGGCGCGGCCGATATCGAACTTGTCCGGGTTTTCATACTTGGCCGGATCGCGATTTGCAGCGGCATAGCGGATCTGCAAAATCGCACCTGCGGGGATGCTGACGCCGCCAAGCTCGCAATCGCGCAGCACAATCCGCCACATGCCCGCAGACGGGGTTTCATAACGAAGCGCTTCTTCGACCAGATTGTTCATCACCTTGGGGTCGCGCCCGCCCGCCGCCGCCACGGCCAATGCCATTTGATCGGGATTGCGGATCAATTGGAGCAGCGCACCCGCGATCACCGATGTGGTGGTTTCGTTACCCGCGACCATGAATTGCTGCATGATCGACATGATTTCGGCGTCGTTCAGCGGCTCGACACCATCAATCCGCGCAGCAACCAGATCCGCGAGCAGGTCGTCGCCGCCGTTGGCGCGGCGCTCATCAATCTTGCCCTTGATAAAGTGCTGGAATTCGACCGAGGAGCGCGCGCATTCCAGCTCACGCTCGCGCGGGATCATCTGGCTAAACCGATCTACCGCCGCATCGGACCATGCCTTCACCTGCTTGGGATCATTATCGAGCCCGATCTGCTGCGCGATCATCGCCACGGGCAGCGGCACCGCGAATTCTTCGACGAATTCGCATACCCGCTCATGGCTAAGCGCCTCGATCAGTTCGATCGCCTTGGCGCGCATATCCGCTTCGATCGCATTCACGCGCGGCATCGAAAATGCCAGATTGACCAGCTTGCGAAAGCGCGTGTGCACCGGTGCATCGGCGGTGAGCAAGGTGGCGACATTGGGCCAGCCTTCAGCCACAATCGCGTCGATCTCAGGGTCGCTTTTGCCCATCAGCGCGCCAAAATCGTTGGAAAAATCGTCCGTCCGCCCAGTCGCTTCTGACACGAGGTCGTAGCTGTAAACGACGTAGGTGTTCATTTCGGGATAATGCTGGATCGCCACGCCCTCGGCATGGGCATCGCGGTAATAGTCAAAGGGATCGACCAAAGTCTGCGGATCAAAAAAGTTCCGCTGGGTAATGGGTTTGTTCACGATGCTACTCTCCCGAAATATGCTTTAGCCTAGGGGAAATGCCCGCGCTCTGGCGATCCGTCATTTTGTTAGGTTGCGGCGCACGGCTATCGAAACTTGATCAATCGAAGCTGGGCGTGGCCATTCCCTCCGCGCCATAAACTGGCCCTTCGCGGTCAACGCCGTATTTGCGGCTGGAAGCGCCGGTGATGCCGCACGCGCCAAGATGATCGCGCATTCCGGCATAGTGCGGCCCAGCGAAATGTGCGGCCAGCGCCTCCTCATCGGTCCATTCTTCAAAAACATTGATGCGCGAGGGATTGAACGGATCGGGGCTAAACGAATAATGCAGGCATCCGCGCTGCGAAAGTGCGCCTTCGATCCAGCCCTTTGCCGCCTGAAGCGCGTCTTCGCGCTGCTCTGGATCGAGATCAATCTGCGCTGCGATCAGTATTTTCATGATGGCTCTCTTATTATGGATGCTGCGCCTCTTGTTGTCGCACCCTGCATCCAGAGCAATCCTCCAAAATGCCAAGGCCGGGCTAATGGCTGCTCCCAAGGCACCAAATGTCCTGAAGGGTTGCTCCCAGAATCATTAGTGGCCTAGCAGGGCTGAAGCACTATCTTTGATACAAGCTTTTAAGCAGGTTTTGGAGCGCATAATGGTCGAGACATTGACTGGCCACAATCGGTCAAACGGAATGCCTTATAACGATATCTTGCTGAGCGACGCGGTGCCGCCGCCGGCGGTGTTCCTCGAAGATTCGCCGATGGAGCCGGGCGTTACCACGGTTGAAGTCAGTCGCTATTGGAGCCAAGCCGAGCACGAGCGCGAGGTTGAGCGGCTGTGGAAGCGTGTGTGGCAGATGGCCTGCCGCACCGATGATATCGCCAACGTGGGCGATACGCATGTCTATGACATTGCGGGGCTTTCCTATTTGATCGTGCGCGTTTCCGAGAGCGAGATCAAAGCGTTTCCCAATGCCTGCCTCCACCGCGGCCGCGCATTATGCGATAATCACCGCAAGGGACTTAAAGCTTTGCGCTGCCCGTTCCATGGCTGGTCGTGGGAATTGGACGGCGCGATGAAAGAAATCCCCTGCCAGTGGGATTTTCCCAGTGTTTCAGCCGAAACCCACAGCCTGACACCGATCAATGTTGGCGAATGGGGCGGCTTTGTATTCATCAATCCTGATCCCAAATGTGAACCGCTTGCTGATTTTCTGGGCGATATTGGCCGCCATTTCCAGATCCCGTTTGAAAGCCGTTACAAAGCAGCACATCTTATTAAGCGGCTGCCGTGCAACTGGAAGGTGGCGCAAGAAGCCTTCATGGAAAGCTACCATGTGGTGGCGACGCACCCTGAATTGCTGCCCGCATTCGGCGACACCAACAGCAAGTACGACGTTTGGCACAACTGGTCGCGTGCGATGTCGGCCTCTGGCTTTCCCAGCGCGCATACCGATCTGGCGAACCCTGATCCTGGTGCATTCCCGGATGGTGAGGCCTTCACCAGCTTTATCCACCCGCTAAGCAAGCATACCTTCCGCAGGCTGGGCGAAGACCGCGTTGAGGTGACGCTGCAAAATGGCAAGACCGGCCTATTTGACCGGTGGGCTAACCATCTGGAAGGCGAGGTTACTTCAGCCGATCCGCAGATGTGCAACTGGATCGGCGGCCCTATTGGTGCGGGCGAGGAACATACCCCCAGCGTGTTCTCCGGCGAATCCGTGCATGCCTACCGCGAACAACGCGCTAACGAACGGCGCGATATGATGCGGCCCGCATGGGGCGATAAGGTCGATGCGATCAGTACTGCTGATCTGGTCGATCCTATTTTTTACAGTCTGTTTCCCAACATCAGCCCTTGGGCCGATTACAATCCGCTGTTTTATCGCTTTCGCCCCGATGGCAACAATCCCAACCAGTGCCTGCACGAAGTGATGTTTCTGGTCGCTCTGCCTGAGGGCACGGAAAAGCCCGCCCCCGCGCCGTGCACCTTCCTCGATCTTGATGATGACTATACGCTGGCACCCGGCTTTGGCAGCTATTTGCTCAAAATCTTCAACCAAGATGGGCTGAACCACGCCGCAATCACCAAGGGCCTGCCCAATCATCCTAAAGGCGAGACGGTGTTCGCCAGCTATCAGGAAAGCAAACTCCGCCACTTTCATGAAACGCTGAACGAATGGCTCGATAATGAAGAAGCGCCAAGATCGAAGTAAGGGGCGCGCCCGCTAGGTGACAGACCCCTGGATAACCGACTGCGCATTATCAACGCGCATTGCCGCGCCGTTGATAAAGCGCGATTCTTCTGAGGCCAGAAACAGCACGGTGTTGGCGATGTCGACTGGGTCGCCAAGACGGCTGGCGGCAGGCGCATGGTTGGTGGGGCGTAGGCCCTCCATTTCTTCGAATCGCGCACCTATGCCGATCACCATTGGCGTGAGGATGCCTGCTGGGTGAACGCTGTTGCAGCGGATGTTATAGCCATTGGTGGCGCAATGCACCGCCACACTGCGGCTGAGGCTCTCCACCGCGCCCTTTGCTGCGCAATAGGCGGCAACAACGGGTTCGCCCACGATGGAAGCGATCGAGGCCATGTTGATGATCGAGCCGCCGCCGGTTTGCTTCATCGCCAGCACTGCATGTTTGCACCCAAAGAAAGTGCCGTCGGCGCTGACCGCCATGATGAATCGGTATTCGGCCTCGGTCTGCGTCTCGATTGTGCCCGGTTCGACCACGCCGGCATTGTTGACAAGGATATCAAGCTTGCCATGCCGCACCACCACATCGGCGATCAGCGCGATCCAGCCCGCCTCTTCGCGCACATCCTGAAAATGAAACTCGGCGCCGTGGCCTATTTCAGCCGCAAGCCGCGTCCCATTCTCGCGATCAACATCAGTAAGGATCACCAGCGCGCCTTCGCGCGCAAAAATGCGTGCGTCGGCCTCGCCCAATCCCTTGGCCGCACCCGTAATAATGGCAACTTTGCCTGCAAGGCGCCCCATCGTATTCTCCCAAAGTCTGAGGTTTCGTAAACGTTTCAGCCTGCGGCTGGCCGGTTCTCGCTATCAGACCAATCCTGACGCGTGGCCCATTGCTCAAGCGTTTCAAACTCGATCTCGGGCAAGCGCTCTTGCACATAACCGAAATTCACCGCGAAGGGCTTAGTTGGCGAATTGTTGTTAAACTCGTAAAACGCACAGATCCCGGCGGAAAACGCCGCGCGGTTTTCAGGCGGCATCGAATCGCCCAGCGCATCGACCAGCAAATCGCCAAACTCTGCCGGGGTGCAAGGATCATATTTGATCTCGCGGCCAAATACGCGGCTAAGGATCTGCGCCACTTGCGGCGGCAGAATGCGCTCTGGCCCGCCGATATTCATCCAGGCGCCCTCAAAATCGGGGCGATCCATCGCGGCAATCATGATCTTGCCCACATCATCCAGGCTGATCCAGTTCGCGCCCAAATCGGGCTTGTGCGGATAGACATAGCGGCTCTCATTCATGATGAACGGGCGCGCCCAATGCGTCAGCAGATTGTCCATGAACAAGACCGAACCAAACACCGTGGCGGGCACCCCAGCACGCCACAGCGCGTTGATCGCGACGGTGTTGTTCGCATAGGTAAACGATTCTCCCGGCTTGTCGGGGATCCAGCTCGATGTGTTCCAAACAAACCGCTTTGAACCTGCCTCAACGCTGGCGATGCCGATCTTGGCGACCATCGTCGCGCGGTCTTCGCGGGCTTGAAGCGGATGATTATAAAAAACCGCGTCCGATCCCTCAAACGCCGCCGCATAAGTCGCGGGATCATAAAGATCGATCTGGCGCTTTTCGATGTCAGCATTGGTATCGCCTAGATACGGATCGGGGCTGCGCGACAGCGCGCGCACATTATGCCCAGCCAGCAACAATTGCCGCACTTGGGCTAAACCCTGCCGCCCGGTCGCGCCAACAACGGATACCAAAGCCATGCAAATTCTCCTCAGGAACGATGTGCCAATTCATCAGCGGCATAGCCCCAAAGGCCAACCATCAAATGTGTGAGGCGGGCTGATACAATTCTTGCTGCTTTGCACAATAAAACGTGCTGCACGTGCACAGCTGCAACTCTGCTTCCTCCACAGCAATACAGCGGTCTTTGCTGGTATGATTTGCGCGTTCGAAGTTTTATCGCTTGCGTTTTGAACGCAGCATAAGCGCGGGGCCGTAACCCCTCGTTTTTGCTAGTGGTGGATTTGCAAGTGGCTCTTAGTCTAAGCCGCAAGAGTTACGACGACCCCTTTGTCAGGGGCCAGTACGCAACAATTAGGGATAATTGGGAGGGCACATATGAAAAATTTATCATCAACTCGTGGGAACATCCGGCTAAGTCTAGCTGCAGGCGTTGCGCTGGCGGCATTAGTCAGCCCCGGCGCAGTTTTCGCTCAAGCACCGGCTGCGGAGGCAGCGGCTGCAGAAGTGCCCCCGGCTGGCGAAGAAGTCATCACCGTTTTTGCGCGTCGAGACGCAGAATCGCTGCAGGATGTGCCGCTCACCATCACCGCAATCGGCGCAGGTACGCTTGCGAAGTACAACGTCACCAAGCCAGCAGACATCGTCGGCCGTATTCCAACTCTCAACGTCCAGATCGGCGGCTCGGGCGCAGGCGCGCAGATCAGTTTGCGCGGCATTGGTTCGTCCAATATTTCTGCAGCGTTTGACTCGGCCGTCGCACTTGATTTTGACGGCGTGCAGGTCAGCACAAGCCGTCTGCTGCAAGCTGGCTTCGCTGACGCCAAGCAGATTGACGTTTTGAAGGGGCCGCAATCGCTTTATTTCGGCAAGAGCGCTTCGGCTGGTGTGCTTTCGATCCGCACGGCTGATCCAACCAAATCATGGGAATACGGTGCGACCGCTTCATACGAATTCGAAGAGAAGGGCTATCTTATTGGTGGCTTTGTCTCTGGGCCATTGAGCGACACTTTTGGTATCCGTATCGCCGGACAATATAATGATATTAAAGAGTTTGCCTTGGTACCTGCCAACACTCCGGCTGTGCTCAGGAAGCGTGGTCTGACCGATTTTGTGGGCCGTGTGACATTGCAGTGGGAGCCCACACCCGATTTGAAGGTGAATCTTAAGGCAACCTACACGCGCAACACCAACGATGGCGCGATCGGCCAAGGCGATGTTAATTGCGGACGAAACGGACGCGCCGATGAAGTTGTTTTGTTCACCTTCTTGGGCCCCAATGCGATTGCAATCCCTAGTGGCGCGGACTGCAACCCATTGAACAAATTTTTCACCACTCCAGACCCATCAGCGGCACTCGTAGGCAAATTTCCTGATGGTAGCGGCGGTGCAAATGGGCGTTATCCAGGCCGCCCGTTTGGCGAAACGAATATCTTCTTCACGCGCATGCTCGTGAATGCCAATCTGAGTGACACCCTGAAATTGGTGTCGACAACAGGTTATATGAAGCTGAATTCGGTCGATTTCGACTCATATAGCTATGCGGGTGTAGGCCCAGCCTTCCGTCCGAGTGGTTTGCCGCTGGCATTTGCACCATTCGGGCCCTTCTCGGCTAATGCCCTCGCAGCGATCAATACACCGGGTTCAGCGCAGGGCACAGGCGGCAGCGATCCGGTTAATAAAACGCAGCAATTCACGCAAGAGCTTCGTTTCGTAAGCAATTTCTCAGGGCCATTTAATTTCGCACTGGGTGCATTTTATGAGAAGCGCACGATTGATTTCAATACGTCGCAGCAAGCTTTTAATCTTTCGCTGCTGAGTCCAGATCCAATTACTGGTAACACTTTCGATTACTACAAAAAGCATCAAACAAAAACCAACGCGTATTCGCTGTTTGGCAGCGGTTCGTATGAACTCACCGAACAGCTTGAGCTAACTGGCGGTGTTCGCTGGACGCGCGAGACAAAGGTAAACACGATCACCATTCCTTATGTGCATGCGATTGCAACAAACGTGTTTGGTTTCGTAGGCAGCGGATTTTTCTCTGGCCCAATTCCGTTCAAGGATAGCAACTTCTCGCCAGAGGTTTCGCTTCGGTACAAGGTCAACCCAGATTTTAATATCTATGGCGCGTTCAAGACTGGTTTTAAATCAGGCGGTATCGACAACAGCGTGTTGCCATCTTCGTCGCTTGTAAACTTCACCATTCCGGCAAATCGTCCCGCAGCGATTGCTAGCGTAGCCTTCAAATCTGAAACCAGCAGAGGCGG
>JBBRXQ010000041.1:0-10456 GCA_038238515.1 Sphingomonadales bacterium
AGCTGCCAAAGCCGCGCGGTATTCGCCTATGACGAGCGCCTAAAACTGCTGCCCTCCTATCTCCAGCAGCTTGAAATGGAATCAAACGGCAAGCGTGTTACCGCGCAAGGATCGCCGCTTGGCCGCCCGAGCGCGCCGGTAACATGGGGCGGGGTGGGCACCGATGCGCAGCATGCGGTGTTTCAATTGCTCCATCAGGGCACGCATCTGATCCCGGTCGATTTCCTCGCCGTGATCGAAGCCGGGCACGATCTTGATCCCGCGCATCATCATATCCTGCTTTCGAATTGCTTTGCCCAAGGTGCGGCGCTGATGGCGGGCAAGCCGAACGATGATCTCGCTCGCGATTATCCCGGCGACCGGCCCTCCGCCACGATGCTGTGCGAAGCGCTTAATCCCGCCACGCTGGGCAGCCTGATCGCGTTTCATGAGCACCGCACGTTCGCCGCCGCAGTGATGCTGGGGATCAATCCGTTCGATCAGTTCGGGGTTGAACTGGGCAAAGCCATTGCCAAGGCAATTGACGCCGGAGGAGAGCGCTTTGACGCATCAACCGAAGCCCTGCTCGCCGCAGCAGGGATTGATCGCACCTAAAACCATGCCCAAATGCTATTGGCGCGCGCGGGCAAGAGCGGCCATAAGCGCGCATCTGAGCAGGAGCGCATAATGGCCGAGCAGCATTACGACTACGACCTTTTCGTCATCGGAGCCGGCTCTGGCGGTGTGCGCGCAAGCCGGATCGCGGCCAGCCACGGCGCGCGCGTGGCGGTGGCTGAGGAACACCGCATCGGCGGCACCTGCGTGATCCGCGGCTGCGTCCCCAAAAAACTGCTCGTCTATGGCTCGCACTTTGCCGAAGAGCTTCAGGACGCGGCCAATTATGGCTGGACGGTGGAGAAAGCCAGCTTCGATTGGCCCACCTTGCGCGATGCCGTGCTGCGCGATGTCGATCGGATCAATGCGGGCTACACCGCCACGCTCGATACGCACAAAGTGGATCGGTTCCTCGAACGCGCGGTGCTCACCGGGCCAAATTCGGTCCACCTCACTGCCAGTAACCGCGAGATCACCGCCAAACACATCCTCATCGCCACCGGCGCATGGCCCGTCATGCCCGCGTTCGAAGGCGCGGAGCATTGCATCACCTCAAACGAAGTGTTCCATCTGGCTGAGTTTCCAAAACGAGTCGTGATTTCCGGAGCTGGCTACATCGCGCTTGAATTTGCCGGTATTTTCAATGCGCTGGGCAGCCAAGTCACGGTGGTAAACCGTAGCGAGACGATCCTGCGCACGTATGATCAAGCCCTGCGTGATCGCCTGCTGCAAATCACCATGGCGCGCGGCATTCAGTATCGGTTCAATTGTCCGTTTGATAAAGTGGTGAAACGCGAAGATGGCGCGCTCGAAGTCTGGATCAAAGGCCAATCCGAGCCGCTGATCGCCGATCAAGTGCTCGTTGCCACCGGCCGCCGCCCCAAAATCGACGGTCTCGGCCTCGAAACCGCCGGGGTCGCAGTGGGTGATCGCGGCGAGATCATCGTCGACAAACACGCGCAAACCTCGTGCCCCAGCATCTATGCGGTGGGCGACGTAACCGACCGCGTGCAACTCACCCCCGTGGCCATCCGCGAGGGCCACGCCTTTGCCGACCGCTTGTTTGGCGGCAAGGATGTCGACATCGATTATAGCTGCATCCCCAGCGCAGTATTCTCACAGCCGCCCATCGCCTCAGTCGGCCCAACCGAAGGCGAAGCGCGCAACACTTATGGCTCAATCAAGGTGTTCTCGTCCGATTTCCGCCCGATGAAAAATGTCTTCGGGCACCGGCCAGAACGCGGGCTGTATAAAATGATCGTTGATGCCGGCACGGATAAGGTTCTGGCGCTGCACATGATTGGCCCGGAATCGCCCGAAATCCTCCAGGCCGCTGCGATTGCAATCAAGGCCGGGCTGACCAAGGCCGATTTCGACGCCACCATGGCGTTGCATCCCTCGATGGCCGAAGAACTTGTGCTGATGCGGTAATGGTCGGTTGCACGGTGCAACTGGTAAGCTAGTCTCTCCCAAACAATTTGGGGGCTAACATGAACTTATCTGGAAAAACCGCGCTGCTCACCGGGGGCACTGATGGCATCGGTCTGCGCGCCGCGCGCCAACTTAAGGCCAAGGGCGTCACCGTCATCCTCACCGGGCGAACCCCCGCGAGGATCGCCGCTGCGCAGGCCGAAGGCTTCGAAGTGATCACGGCGGAGTTGACTGGCCCAGCAGGCGTCGATGCGGCGTTGACCGGGCTCGGCGCGCGCCAGATCGATATCCTGATTAACAACGCCGGGATGGGCGCGGATCACGATTTCCGCGAAGCGCTGCCCGATCCCGATGAAGACGAACGCATCCTGTGGCTCAACCTCCACGCGCCGATTCGCCTGATCGTCATGCTCATGCCCATGCTCCGCTCGCGCCCCGAAGCCATGATCGTCAACGTCACCTCGGGCCTCGCCATCGCGCCCAACACCGCATCGGCCATCTATTGCGCCACCAAAGCCGCCCTGCGCAGCTACTCCCAATCACTCCGCGCCCAGCTCAAAGGCACCAACGTCAATGTGCTAGAGGCGCTCCCGCCCATGGTCGAAACCCAAATGACCGCGCGCTTCAGCCAATCCAAAATGCCCCCCGAAGAATGCGCCCGCAAAATCATCGCCGCCATGGAACGCGGCGCCGCGGAGGCAAATATCGGTCAGGTCAAACTGCTCGCCGCCGTCCACGCGCTCTCGCCAGCGCTTGCGCGGCGGGTTATGCTCAACTTTTGAGCTTGGTGATGCTGCCCCATGAGCATGACCGTCCTCGGTAAAAACAGATTAGGCCCCCTAAACCCGCATCACCAGCCCCTGTGACGGGTCGATCGTTCCGCTCGCCAGCGACCGCCAATGGTCGGCGACCAACGCGCTGCCGCTGCCCGAAACAATCTGCAACCAACCAGTCGATGCCATAAACCGCTCCCACGCCGCCGTCAGCCGCATCTCAAAGCCTGCCGCGCCCCACTGCGCGATGCGGTCCACGATCACGCTTGGCGCAAAAAACACCTGCGGCTTCACGCCGGGCAAAGCGCCGCTATTGGGCGCCGCCCAATGCGTATCGCCCACGATGTGGCTTTCGATCAAGCGCTCGCCCAGCGCGGTGTGCAGCGCGAGGCGCACACTGCCGTTGCCCGAAAAATCGATCAGTGCCGCTGTGCCCGTCTCGCTCGCAAGCCCGCCCGCATCGGCATAATCAAACACCGCATCATAATATCCGGTGGCCGCCACAAAGCCGACATTCGCCGCCGAAGTCAGCCCGATCACCCGCTGCCGCCCCTTTGCCGCCTGTGCCAGCCCTAGCGCTGTTTTCGATGATGCCGAGGTCAGCACCAGCGTCTCGGCCGGGCTATCCGCCAGCATCACATCGAGCACGAACGATGTTGTATAAAGCGGCCGAAACAAGCTCTGCACCGCTTCGCTGCCCCATGCCGCGCTAGCTGCGACATAATTGTTATAAACCGGTGGCAGCTTCTCCCGGTGCGCCGCGACATCGGCAAAGCCGCGCGCGTTGATCTTGCCGGGCCGCAGCACAGCATGGCTCGCCATCGGCCAATAGCCATAAAGCCGCTGCCCCGCCGCCACGCCCTCGGCGCGGCTTTCGGTGATGGTCGCAAAGCCCCACACCGGCACAATGCCAAAACCATCCGGCGCCGGAAAAAAGCCCCAATAAGCCATGTCTGCGCCGTGCGCGGCATAGGTCACATTGTTCGCCGTCAGCGAAAAGCAATCGATCTGCGCCAGCACATCGCCATCTGTCGGCGCAACGTGACGCTGCGCTACGCTGATGTTTGCAATATCGCTGCGACTAAGCAACAATTCGGTGATCTGCATGGCGAAATTCACTTTCCAGCTAACGATTTGAAACACCTGGCCCGGGTTATGGTGCCACATGCCATAATCCCTAACCTATAGCGCTATGCTAGACTACAGGCCGGAATACATGCCACCGATAGTTTGAGGCGATAGTTTGAGGGTTGTGGCCGTTGACACCGCAACTTTGACGGCAAACTGGAGCGATTTTGGGAATCTCCTGCGCAGCGCGAAGCAAGGAATTACTTAACGCTTGTGCGACAGGCCGCTTCAAACCAGACAGGCAGGATTGGGGAAAAGGAACGAAGCCATGGCGGGGGTGTCTGAGACTGATCGGCCAGAATCTGATCGCGCTGAAAGTGCTCGGGCAGAGCACCAAGCGCGCGTTGATCTGGCGGCGGCGCATCGGCTCGCAGTTCATTATGGCTATCACGAGGGTATCGATAACCACTTCACGTTGCTACTACCCGGCCATACGGACCGGTTTCTGCTCGCGCCGTTCGGGCTGCATTGGTCCGAAGTGCGCGCCAGCCATTTCCTCGTGGTCGGCTTTGGCGGCGAGATACTGAGCGGCCAAGGCCCGGTCGAAGACACCGCGTTTCATATCCACGCTCCGATCCACGCCGCCCGGCCAGATTTGGGCTGCGTGCTCCACACCCACATGCCCTATGCTACCGCGCTCAGCCTGCTAGATGATCCCGCGCTGCTGATGGCCAGCCAAAACGCCATCGGTTTCGATGGGCTGGTCGCGATATGCGATTACGAAGGCTTCGCTCTCGCCAGCGGCGAAGGCGCGCGCATGGCGCGGGCGCTGGGCGATAAGGCGGTGCTGCTGCTGCGCAATCACGGCGTGGTGGTTATGGGCAAAAGCGTGGCCGATGCTTTCAACACGCTCTATTTCTTTGAGCGCGCGGCCATGGTCCAGATCATTGCGCAATCGAGCGGGCAGGCGCTGCGCCTTGTGCCCGAGCCGGTGCTGCGCCGCACGGTGGAGCAATATACAACCTCTGCCAAAGTCGACGGATTGGACCGCATCGATCTCCATTTCGCCGCGCTGAAACGGATGCTGGATCGGCGTGAGCCTGACTATGCTGACTGAGGCGCGCAATCGCCGCGCCACCGCTCCGCGCGTGCTCGTCGGCCTCATGGCGCTAAGCTTGTTCATCAACTACGTTGATCGCGGAAACCTTGCGACCGGCGCAACCCAGATCCGCGAAGACCTTCATCTCTCGGCCACAGGTTATGGCGCGCTCGCGGCCGGATTCTACTTCGCCTATGCGTTTTGCCAGCTGCCCGCGGGCGCGCTGGCAGATCGCTTTGGCGGCAAGCTGGTGCTGAGCATTGGCGCGCTGCTGTGGTCGGTCTCAACCTTTCTGACTGGCTTTGTTGAGGGCTTTTTCGGGTTGTTCGTGCTGCGCATGATGCTGGGGCTGGGCGAGAGTGTGGCTTTCACTACCACATCCAAGATCATCGCCACCAATGTCCCGCGCGCGCAAATGGGCATGGCCAACGGGGTGATCGGGTTTGGCTATCTGATCGGCCCCGCGGTGGGGACTTTGCTTGGCGGGCTAATGATGGACCGCTGGGGCTGGCGCGCCACGTTCTTCGCGTTCGGTGCGATCTCGCTGCTTTGGCTGATCCCGTGGAGCCGGGTGCGGATCAATGAGGCCCAGAGTGATGTGGCCCTGAGTGATGTGGCCCAGAGTGATGAGACTCTGAGTGATCAGGCTCAGCTTGATGATAGGCCGGTCAAGCAGCCGGTGACCATGCGGCAAATCATGGGCCAGCGCGGATTGTGGGGTGCCGCGCTCGGCCATTTTGCGGGCAACTGGAATTGGTATTTCATCCTCGGCTATCTGCCGATGTACCTCGAAATGGAGCGCGGCTTTTCAAAGGTACACATGGCGACGGTCGTCTCAAGCGCCTATCTGGTCAATGCGCTGGCCGCGCTGTTTGCAGGCTGGGCGCTCGATAAGGCAATCGCGCGCGGCTGGTCGCCCTCGCTCTCGCTTAAGGTGCCGCTGGCGGCGGCGCATTTCGGGGGGCTGGTGTGCATGCTCGCCATGCCAAACATGGCAATTGGGTTCTGTATCGTCCTCCTGTTCGTCTATGAAATTCTGCTCGGATTTTCCTCGCCGGCCTATTTCATGATCCCACAGATCATGGCGGGGCCAAGCGCGGCGGCGCGCTGGGTCGGCGTGCAAAACATGCTGGGCAACATGCCGGGGGTTATCGGGGTGCTGTTTGCAGGCGTGCTGATCGATGCCAGCAATGGCTCCTATAAAACCGCATTCCTGCTGGCCGGCCTTGTCAACATTCTTGGCCTGATCGGCTGGATCGGCATTCTACCCAAAGTCGAGCCGATCAACTGGGCTGCAAAAGAGGCGGCCTAACGAGGTCTCAAGCAGGTTAATGGTCGCGGCAAGAGCGTTGGATGTGAAGGCAGGTTTGGCACAATGTCACTGGGGTAACGGTAACATGGGGTAACGGTAACATGGGGTAACGGTAACAGGCGCAATAACCCCCAAGCTATTGCGCAATACCATGCGTCAAATGGCGCGTGCGCCAGCACGAAAAATCATTTTCCTACATGCCAGCAAAAATGCATGTCCGCAGAATGCCGTTTTTCCTGCAAATCCGCTGTTCGCCGCCAATGCAGGGGCCCCGCAAGCGGCCTGCAATTTCTGTTCTAGGACTGTGTCAACTTCGTCAACTTCGTCAACTTCGTCAACTTCGTCAACTTCGTAAAGTCTTCCGACAGTGCCAGGGCGCGCAATCCATCGTGGATTGCGCGCTCAGCCTGATCGCTAACGGGTTTGCCAAAGTTTGCCGAAAATCAGATCCCGGCAAACCATTGGTAGCCGGAATGATCCTCCCAAAAACCGCCCTTGCCGCCGTGGATGCCATCTAGCGAGGCGACCGCTTCGATGCGCATCACGTATTTGGCCTGCTTATAGCCAAGCTGACGCTCGACCCGCAGGCGCAGCGGTGCGCCGTGGTTCACCGTGAGCGGCTGACCGTTCATGTGGTGCGCAAGGATGGATTGCGGATGGAATGCGTCAATCATGTCCACGCTCTCATAATACGGCGTGCCAGAATAAAGATCGGCGCAGTGAAACACCACATAGCGCGCATTGCTCGAAACATTGGCGCGGCGCAGCAGCAGCCCCAGCGGCACCCCGGTCCACTCGCCAATCGCGCTCCAGCCTTCCACGCAGTCATGCCGGGTGATCTGGGTGCGCGCGGGCGCAGCTTTCAATTGCGCCAAGCCCATCGTGAAAGGCTTGGCGACCATACCATCCACGCGCAGCTGCCAATCGGCAAAGTTGCTCGCCACCATCGCGTTGTATTCTGCGGTGCCCGGATTGAGCGTGCCATTAGCGCGGAACACGGGCGACATTTCGGCGCGGGTAAATTCGCGGGCAAGGGCATTGCGATCGGTAACAGCGCGCGCAGCTCCGTAAGACGCGTCCTCGCCAATTTTCAGCAGACTTTGCGTGGTGGGCGAGGCGATAATTTGGTCGCAGCCGGCAAGCAGCAAACCTGCGCCGCCCACCAGCGCATTGCGGCGAGTGATCAAGGTCACTTTGCGTTCTCCTTAGGCAAACGATACCAGCCGGTAACCATCGAGCGCATTTCATTGATCGGCCCGGCAAGCACCACCATCAGCAAGTGGATCACGATGAAGCCCGCAAACCCGGCAGCGCAAAGGAAATGGATCGACCGCGCCGATTGCCGCCCGCCAAACACTTCAGTCAGCCAAGGCCACGCGGCATCCATCGTTGGCGACATGGTCAGGCCAGTTAGGATAACCACCGGAATAAGGACGAATATCACCCCAATGTAAGCGATCTTTTGAATCGGATTATAAGCCCGCGCGGCTTCGCCCTTGGGAAAGCGCAATTGGGCATGCTCTTTGATATCGTGCCACAGGTGCGCAATGCTGCGCTCCTCGCGCTTCAGCCCCAGATCGCGGCGCAAATGGCCCGAGATGATGCCATAGATAAAAAACGCCGTGCCGCTGATGCCCAGCATCCAAGCAACTGCGAAATGGATCTGCCGCGCGCCGGCCAGATTATAACTGCCGGGAAGCGTAACCAGCGGCGGAAACGCGCGCATGGTATCCATCGCATAGCCAAGGACCCCCGTGGTGGGTACTTCAAGACCGGCAATCCACAAATAGCCCGCATGGCCGCGATTGCCGATGGTAAGCCATGGCTGATCGAAATTTGCGCCGAAATGACCCCAATAGAGGTGAGGGTGCGCGTTAAAAATCATCATCCCGCTCATCAGCATCACGAAAATGCTGAAAGCATTGATCCAGTGCCAGATCCGCACCGGCAGCTTGGTCCGGTAAATCATGGGGGAGGGAGAGGGAGCGATTACCTCTGGTATCATGTCTGCTGCTGGTATGCTCGCCACCGTCCAAATTCCCCTTATTATCGTATAAACATCGTACCGAAACGTTGGCCAGAAGCCAAGTTACAGAAGGCTCTTCGCGGCGGTGCGAGCATTGGTTACAAGTCGTGCGATTATTCTATGACGTTTTCGTGAAACCGGGCTGCGGTCAACCGCGCGCGATGGCCATCAGATCGCGCCGCGTAAAACGCCGCAGCTCCGCGCGATGTTCGCACGCCTTTGGCACTTGGCGAAGCGTTCGCAGCCCAGCGCGCCCGATCCAAAACAGCTTGCGCATGCCGCTCACCACAGTGCGGTGATCCCACGCCGTTGTCCCGCGCCGCTCCACTTCGCGCGCAATCTCGCCATAAATGCCAGCAGCAGCGAGTATCGCCCAGCGCTGCCGGGTCGCCAGCTGTTTTGCGCCAATGCGTGCTGAACATTCATAGGCATCGGCCGCTTGGCACATCCGCTTCACCAAATCGGCCAGAGCATCGCGATAGCGCGGCTTCATCTGCTCGCCGGGCGGAATGTCCGCCTCAACCAGCCATTCGATCGGTACGTAACACCGCGCCGCCGCATCATCTTCCGAGATATCGCGGGCTATATTCGCCAGCTGAAACGCCAGACCCAGATCGCATGCGCGATCAAGCGTTTCCTCATCATCGGGCGCCACCCCCATAACCACCGCCATCATAACGCCAACAGCGCCGGCCACATGCCAGCAATAGCGCATCAGGTCCGCCTCGGTGCGCGGCTGCCAGTCTGCGGTATCGAGCGCGAACCCTTCGATCACTGCATCCGCCATCGCCAGCGTCAATCCGGTTTCCCGCGCCACCACGCCCAGCGCATCGAACGCCGTCTCTCCGCTGGGCAGGCCGGCAAATGCCAGAGCAGTCTTGGCGCGGATCGTGGCCAGCCGCGCGTCAGCACCAGATTGATCGCCAAGCTCGCCGCCGTGGTCCTGCGCATCGGCCAGATCATCGCAGCGGCGGCACCACGCATACAGCATCCAAACCCGCTCACGCGTAGTGCGGTCAAACAGGCGGCTGGCGGCTGCAAAGCTTTTCGAACCTTTGCGGATCGAAAGTTGCGCTGCTTCAACAAGCTCGGATCGCGGCGAAATCATCTCTCAGCTCTCATGCCCATGTGGCTGAGACCAAACCCGCAAGATTGAGCAAAGCTCATAAATCATGCGCTTTCATCTGGAATATCGCAGTCGCCGGAACATGCCCGGCCATGCGCGCGAGGAGCAAATCGAGATCATGTTCGGCCAGCAAGATGCCCGCATGCGCGTTACGCACAAAGCCAGTGTCGATCATATGCCGGTTGAACGCGAGCAGGTGATCAAAAAAGCCAAAGGCATTGAGCAGGCCAACCGGCTTAGCATGATAGCCAAGCTGCGCCCAGCTGACTGCTTCCCAAAGCTCATCCATCGTGCCGACGCCGCCAGGCAAGGTCAGGAACCCGTCCGACAAATCCGTAAAGGCTTGCTTGCGCTCGTGCATCGTCGCCACAACGCGCAGCTCGGTGCAATCGGGATTGGCAACCTCTGCATCGACCAGCGCACGCGGAATAACGCCGATCACCTCGCCGCCGGCGTCAAGCGCGCCTGCAGCCAGCGCGCCCATCAGGCCAAGCCTGCCGCCACCATAAACAACCCCGATGCCGCGTGTCGCCAGCGCAGTTCCTACGGCCCGCGCCAATGCAACGTAACGCTCGTCGGCCGGCGACGCCGATCCGCAATAGACGGCAAGCCGGTTCACGCAAGATCCTCGATCATCAGTTTGGCGGTCGCCTTTGCGCTGCCTACCACGCCCGGAATACCGGCGCCTGGGTGCGTGCCCGCGCCGACCAGATAGAGGTTGGAGATCGCATCGTCGCGGTTATGCGCGCGAAACCAAGCGCTTTGTGTCAGCAAGGGTTCGAGACTGAAAGCGCTGCCCTGATGCGCAGACAGGTCTGCGGCGAAATCATCTGGCGCATAGTGAAACTTGGTGATGATGCGGCTGTGGATATCGGGGATCAGGCGGCGGCCAATCTCATCTAGCACGCGTTTTTCCAGAATGGGGCCTACTTCATCCCAATTGAGCGGCATTTTGCCCAAGTGCGCCACCGGCACCAACGCATAAAACGTGCTCATGCCTTCGGGTGCCATTGATGGATCGGTCACA
>JBBRXQ010000042.1:0-10241 GCA_038238515.1 Sphingomonadales bacterium
AAGTTGTTTGTTAGATAAGACGGGTTTCTAAAGGGGTTTGCATTGATTTATTCTGCATATGAGGCGGCGCGCAAGATCACGCGGCCAATGGCTTGGGTGCTTGATAAGAGCAAAGATATCGCGCGCCATGAGTTTAATCCGTTGCGCAACTCGCTCCCCAACCGGCTCGTCGCAACCATGTGTGAAGTGCCATTTCGCGCGCTCCGCGATTATCCCAAGCGGCCATACAATGTCGAACATGTCGGCGATGCAGGCATCACGCACCTAACCCCGCGCAAAATCAAAAGCCTGCCATTCGCAGATTTGCTGAACTTCGAAGTCGAAAATGCGGCGAATAAGCCCAAAGTGCTGATCGCCGCCGCGCTTTCGGGCCATCACGCCACTTTGCTGCGCGATACCGTCAAAGGCTTTGCGCGCGATTTTGATCCCTACATCACAGATTGGAAGGATGCCAAGCAGGTGCCCTTGGCCGAAGGTGATTTCGGGCTTGACGATTACGTCTCCTATCTCATCGAATTCATGCGCGCGCTGGGCCCCGGCACGCACATGGTCGCCACGTGTCAGGCGGCGCCAGCGGCGCTGATGGCGGCGGCGGTGCTGGCGGAAAGTGATCCCGAATTGGTGCCCGCCACCCTCACGCTGATGGCCGGCCCAATGGACACCCGCGTCAACCCCGGCCTGATCAACAAGATCACTGATAAAGTGCCGCTCCGGCTGTTCAAAGCCAGCAACATCAAGAAAATCCCCGGCGGCCATCCCGGCTCTGGGCGAATGGTCTATCCCGGTTTTTACCAGATCACCGGCTTTATCTCGCTCAGCCCAAAGGGCCATGTCCAGAAATACGCCCAATTTGTGAAAAACAATGTTCAGGGCAAAGACGCTGAGACCGAATCCTTCCGCGATTTTTACGACGAGTATTTCTCAGTCGTCGATATGACCGAAAGCTTTTATCTCGAAACGCTTAAGCGGATTTTCTTTGAACACCACATGCCGCGCGGTTTGATGACCTACCGGGGCAAGCTAATCAATTTTGAAGCGCTCACCGCGATGCCCTTGCTCACCGTTGAAGGCGCTGGCGACAACATGTGCACCCTCGGCCAAACCGAAGCCGCGCACGACATCTGCCCCAACATCCCCAAAAAGCTGCGCAAGCACCACGTCCAGCAAGGCGTCGGCCACTACGGCGTGTTCTCAGGCTCAAAATTCCAAGCCGAGATCTACCCCGTCGCGCGCGATTTCATCAAGGCGCACAGTTAAGGCAGCAACCTGACCTTAGATCTGCGACGTAAGCCCAGCCGCCGCGATGCCAGCCAGCGCGCAGGCCTCGTCGTTGTCTGATGTGTCCCCGGTGATGCCCACTGCTCCGGCAGGGATGCCGTCTGCGCCAACGATGATAACACCCCCTGCGGCAGGCACGATGCCATCGGGGGCGAGCGCGCCCAGCGCCGCAACAAAGCTTGGCCGCTCTGCCGCCATATCGCCGATCTTCCGGCTTGATATGCCCAGCGCCAAGGCGCTGCTTGCTTTGGCGGCCGCAATTTGTGGCCGAAGGTTAGAAGCGCCATCCTGCCGCTGAAACGCAATCAGATGCCCGCCCGCATCCAGCACCGCAATGCTCAGCGGCTTCAGGCCCAGTTCGGCCCCCTTGCTGATCGATGCGGCGATCATCGCGTTGGCTTGATTCAGCGTAATGTTTGGCATTTTTAATCTCCGAAAGTGCAGGGTGACTGGCTAAGAAATGCCAGCAATCAGGCGATGGCCCGGTCGATATGGTCGGCAACAATGTGGGCGGTCGCAGCCGATAGGGTCCAGCCAAGGTGGCCGTGCCCGGTGTTGTAATAAATGCGATCCCGCCGCCCGCGCCCCACGCGCGGCAGCATCGTCGGCGTCATCGGGCGCAGGCCCGCCCACGGGATCACCGCGCTCGTCGACATTTGGGGGAAAAGGCGTTCGCACCAGCGCACCAGCGGCCCGATGCGATCGGTCCTTATATCCTTGTTAAAACCATTAAACTCGGCGGTTCCGGCCACTCGAAAGCGATCCTTGCCCAATCTGCTCGTCACAATCTTGGCATCCTCGTCGAGCAGGCTAACGTTAGGCGACGCCAGTTGGCTCGCCGCATCGTCAAGGCAGACGGTGATGGAATAGCCTTTAACCGGGTAAATGTTGATGCGGTCGCCCAGCATCGCGGCCAGCTTGCGGCTCGCCACACCGGCGCAAACGATCAGCGCATCGCCTGTCACATGCTCCGCCCCATCGCCGCTTAAACTCACATCCACGCCCCGCCCATCTGCAGCAATGCCGCAAACGTCCTCGTCCAGCAAGAAAGTTGCGCCGCGCCGTTGGCATGCTTGGGCCAAGCCGCGGGTGAACTTGTGGATGTCCCCGGTCGAATCTGAAGGCGTAAAATAGCCACCCTCAAACTGTCCATGCAAAGTCGGCTCGATCTCTTGAATCTCGCGCGGCGAGACCGAATACCGCTCAAGCCCGCCCTCGATTAAAAGCTGATTGCTTTTCGCTGCCTTCTGCAATGAAGCCTTATCGTGATAAAGATGCAGAATGCCGCGCCGCTGCAGATCAAAATCGATGTTTTCCGTTTTCGCCATCTTGAAAAGATGGTCTCGCGCAGCAATCGCCAGCCGCGTCGTCTCAATCGTATTCGCGCGATATTGCGCTATCTGGCCGCAAAATTCCGCCATCCACGAATACTTGTGATAGCTTGGGCGTGGGTTCATCAGCAGCGGCGCGTCTGCTGTGAGCATCCATTTCAACCCTTTGAGGATCGTGGACCAGCTGTTCCAAACCTCCGCATTGCTCGCGGAAAGCTGGCCGCCATTGGCAAATGAGGTTTCCATCGCCGGATATCGCTGCCGATCTATCACGGTGACCGAATGGCCGCGTTCGAGTAAGGCATAAGCCGTCGTCACGCCGGTAATACCGGCCCCGATTACAATGATGTGTGCCACTGCGTTGTTCCCAGACAAGAATGAGCGCCGCAAGATGCCGTGCAACGCCCCATCTGTCTTGGTACCTGAGAGCTTAATACCGCAGGCCCGCCTGCGATACTTTCCCCTTCGGTGGGTGCCTCCATCGGACACCTCTCTCCAGATCGCTTTGGTAATATGGTCCTTTTGCCTGAGAGTTTCCTGGGGGTTGCTCCATCGGCGTCATTCTAGCCGTCAGGCCGAATAAACTCTTCCAAATCACGTTAACAAGCGTGCAGAGTTTGGCAGTGAACATGAACCTTGTCAAACGCTGCACCGCTCATCATGGTCGCGCAAAGTTCACATGAACCTGGCTGGTGCCGGTCGCGTTCTCGTAATCTGAATAGCGAACCCCCGGCCAGTTCCAGCCGCGCCCGCCGCATGCCCCCGCCATCATCAGATAATGACCAAAGCGCGCCTCGGGCACATGGCGCAGAAATTCGGGCATCGTGTCGATCACCGAGGCATGATCGCCCTGATAAAACCATTCCAGCCGCTCAAGATCGGCCGCGCGGGCTTCGGGGCGGCTGATGTGGATCGGGTCTGATGCCTCGTGCAGGTGCAATTGCGATAGCGGCCAGAAGCGGTGGCTCATCGATCCGCTGGCGATCAACAGCACGCGGCGATCAGACGCGGCAATCGCCATGCCGATGCCCTGCCCCACGCTCAGGAAATCCGGCGTCTCGCCGGTCTGCGCGCAGCCGACCGAGAGCCATTCTTCCCCGCCGTGCAGATAATGCGCGATGTTGATCGTGGGATAATGGATCGGCAGATAGGGATCGTCGATCGCGTTGGTGCGCACGCCGCATGCGGTGGCGTGTTCGGCAATGGCGCTGGCCAGCGCGGGATTGCCTTTGAGATCATAGGGTACTTGGCAAACGCCGCGCGGCAGCTCATCCGAAGTGTAAAGCCCGGCCCGCCGCGCCGCGCCCGAAACGCAAAACTCCACCGTAGTAAACCAGTGGGAATCCATCACGATCACCGTATCGGGCTTCAACACATCCATCACCTCGGCGCGAAAGCGATGCAGGCCGGGAACAAGGCTGATCTCCTTGCCCTCATTCAGCTCAAACCGCACCGCTTGTGGCAGCATGATCGTGGGGGCATGCGCCAGCAGCGCAGCGCCGACAATTTCACCCATCGCACTGATCCTTCGGTTTTGCAGATGGGGCATGATTGCCCGCAATCGCGGCTTGCCACTTGGCCTTATCGGCCAAGTCTGGCGACGGCGAGGCCCATATCAGAGGGAGCATGGCCCAGTATTCTTTTTCATCTTCGCGCGATCCCTATGTCGACCTTTCGTCGCAAGATGCGTTTAACCACGGCGCGCCGTTCGCCACGTTTGACCGGATGCGCCGCGATGATCCGCTGGCGTGGAGCGAGATGACCGATGGCAGCCGGGGCTTTTGGAATGTGGTGCGCCACGCCGATTTGCTCGATCTCAATCGCCAGCCCGATTTGCTTTCGTCCGCCAGCGGCATCCGCATGGAAGACCAATCTCCTGAAGAATACGAAGCGCGCAAAACCTTTCAGGAGACCGACGCGCCGCAGCACCGCGCCTTTCGCGCGCTGGTGTCAAAGGCGTTCTCGCGCTCCAGCATGGCAGGGTATGAGGATCAGATCCGCCGGATTGTAACCGAATTGCTCGACGATGCGCTGGAGGCCGGGCAGTTTGATGCGGTCGATGCCATCGCGCGCCATTTGCCGATGCAGATGCTGGCACAGATTATCGGCATCCCCAATGAAGACGCGGCATGGCTGGTCGAAAAAGGCGATACGCTGATATCAAACGCCGATCCGGACTACACCGACTTCGTGATCGATAAAGTCGATACCGACGAATACCGCATGCTGCCGTTCCGCTCGCCCGCTGCGGTGCAGCTGTTCGATTATGCCAATCGCCTGCTCAGCCGGATCGATGCGGGCGAGCAGATTGGCGTGCTCAATCTCGTGCTGGAGGAAACCAGCCACGGCACGCGGATGAGCCGCGATGAATTTCGCAATTTCTTTTGTTTGCTGGTCGCGGCAGGGAATGACACCACGCGCTATTCAATCTCCGCCACCATCCACGCGATTGCCAATGATCCCGCGCTACTGGCGCAGCTTCAAAATCCCGCGTTTGATGCATGGGACGAGGCAACCGACGAGATGATCCGCTGGGCTGCGCCCACCTCGCATTTTCGCCGCACCGCCACGCGCGATTTCACGCTTCATGGCAAGACAGTGCGTGCGGGCGACAAGGTGGTGATGTGGTTCCTCTCGGGTAACCGCGATGAAGCCGCGATCCCCGATCCTTACCAGATCGACCTCACCCGCCCGCGCAATCCGTTTCTTTCATTCGGCCAAGGCGGGCCGCATATCTGCCTCGGCATGTGGCTAGCCAAGCTTGAGGTGAAAATCGTGCTGCAAGAACTGGCGCGCCGCGTGCGCAGCATTGAGCAGACCGCCGAGCACCGCTATCTGCGCTCAAACTTCATTCACGGGATCAAGGCTTTGCCCGTGCGGGTGACGCGGAAATGAGGACCTGCCTATGACTGAGCGCGAAGCCGCCGCCCTCGCTACCAACGAAGACCGTGTGCGCATCCTGTTTGCCGATCAGCTCAATCTGGCGCGCGGCAAATATGTGCCGATGAGCGAAGCGCGCAAAGGCCACGCGCGGTTTTGCGTGGGCACGTATGCAGTCACGTATTCGCGGGCGCTGGTCGATGCGCCCGGCGGCGGGCTGCTCACCGGATTGCCCGACATGGCAGCGGTCTTCGATCCGGCAGCGCTCCGTCCCGGCTGGGAGCCCCGCACCCAGATCGCGCTGGCGGACTTGCGCTTTCAGGGCGAACCGTTTGCGCTGTGCGGGCGCAGCGCTCTCAAACGCGCGATTGTGGGCTGGCGCGCGCATGGCTTTGATCCGATGGTCGGCATAGAGTTGGAGGCCTATATCTTCCAGCGCGGGCCCGACGGCGGCTGGGTGCCTTATGAAACCCCCGGCGCGTTTGTCTATGGCACCGGGCCGTTCACCGATCCGGCGGGGTTGATCGATGATATCTGGGCAATGGCCGCGCGCTGCGGCTTGCCGATTGAATCGATCAACGCTGAATTTGATTCGCCGCAATTTGAGCTGACCCTGCACTTTGCCGATGCCTTGCGCGCGGTCGATGATGCGTTCCTGTTTCGCCAGATGGCGCGCGAATTGCTGATCAAGCGCGGCTATCTGCTCTCGTTCCTGCCCAAACCATTCGCTGATAAAAGCGGCACCGGCCTCCATTTCAACCTTAGCTTTACGGACAAGGCAGGCAAGAATGCCTTCGCCAATGATGTCGCCAATGGCGCGCCCTCGCCGCTGATGGCGGGCTGCATCGCGGGCCTTTTGCATCATCACGAAGCGCTGGCTGCGATCATGGCCCCGCTCACCAACAGCTACGCCCGGCTACAGCCCGCCAGCCTCTCGGGTTATTGGGCCAACTGGGGCATTGATCACCGCTCGGTCACGGTGCGCGTTTCCGCAGAAACCGGCACCGCCGCGCGGATCGAGCACCGCATGGCCGATTGCGCCGCCAGCCCCTATTTCGCGCTCGCCGCGATGCTAGAGGCCGCGCGGCTGGGCTTTGAAAGCGGCTATCCCTGCCCGCCGCGAGAGCTGAACGACGGGCTGGAAACCACGAACACGCAGCGCCACACGCCCCACTCGCTGCCCGAAGCGCTCGATGCGCTAGAGGCTGATGCTGCGCTAACCGCCGCGTTGGGCGGCGAACTGATCGCCAATTATGTGGCAATCAAGCGGCAGGAAGTGGCCGAACTGGACGGCAAAACTGAAGCCGAAGCGGTCGCCTACTACCTACACTATATTTGAAAGACCAAAACCCCATGCGCGACCGGGTAACCATCGAAGGCGTAGACATATCACCCGATCACTTCATCGGCGGACGGCGCGTATCCTCGGCTGAGACCTTCGAAACCCGCTGCCCCTTCAATTGGGACCGCAAGCTCGCTGATATGTCGCGCGGCAATGCCGCAACCGCCGCGCTAGCCGTCGATGCCGCCACTGCCGCTTTCCCCGGCTGGGCGCGGACCAGCCCGGCGGAGCGCAGCGCGGTAATGCACCGGCTGGCCGATCTGATCGACGCCAATATTGAGCGGCTGGCGATCGTCGAATGCATGGACATGGCGATGCTGCATGAAAGCTTGCGGCTGCGCGTGATCCCACGCGGCGCGCTCAATTTTCGCAATTATGCCGATATCGCAGCGGGCTATACTGAGCGCACATGGTCCTCGCGCGGCACCGCCAACCGCGTGATCCGCATGCCTGCCGGGCCAGCGGTGATCATCACTCCATGGAATGCGCCGTTCATGCTCTCGACATGGAAATGCGCGCCTGCGCTCGCGGCAGGCAACACCGTGATCCTAAAGCCCGCCGAATGGTCGCCGCTCTCGGCCTCGCTGCTCGGCGATCTGATCGATCAGGCCGGTTTTCCCCCCGGTGTGTTCAACATTGTGCAGGGCTTTGGCAGCGATCTGGGCATGGCGCTGGTCTCCGATCCTCGTGTCAAACGGATCAGCTTCACCGGCTCGGTCCCCACAGCGCGCATTATCGGCAAGGCAGCAGCGCAAAATATCGTCCCCTTCACCGCAGAACTCGGCGGCAAATCGCCGCTGCTGGTGTTCGCCGATGCCGATATCGACGCGGCAGCCAAAAAGGCGGCGGGGCAATACGATGATAGCGGCCAGGTCTGTATGGCTGGCACACGGATCATTGTCGAGGAAAGCGCCCGCGATGCCTTCCTCGATAAATTCCACGCCTATGCAGATGCGCATGTGATGGGCGATAGCCGCGATCCTGCAACCACCATGTCCGCGCTAATCCACCCCGATCATGCCGCGCGCGTGCTCGGCTTTATCGATCGCGCCCGCGCCACTGGAGACACCATCGTGCGCGGCGGCAAAGCAGCGAGCGGAAACTTCATCAGACCCACACTGATCATCCCGCGTTCGAATGAGAGCGAAATTGTGCAAAGCGAAGTGTTCGGCCCAGTGCTCACCTTCCAAACTTTCACTGGCGAGGAGCAGGGCATCGCGCTCGCCAATTCCACCGCTTATGGCCTCTCAGGCATGATCTACACCGGCGACGCCGCCCGCGCCGAGCGTGCTGGCCGTGCCATTCGCGGCGGCACGATCTGGGTCAACACATTCCTCGTCCGCGATCTCACCGCCCCCTTCGGCGGCATCGGCATATCCGGCATAGGCCGTGAAGGCGGCGATTACGCGCTCGATTTCCACTCGGATTTGAAAACGCTTCAGATTTTGGAAGGCAGCGTGGGCTGACATATCATCGCCCGCGCTTTTGAGCAGGCATTCACCCTGCCAACCAACCACAACGCTCACTCTTTGAGCAGACCGCCCCCGATGGAATTAAATTTCCGCCAAAGCGGGCCTCGCAGTTTTTTGCTGAACAAAATAGCCATGTTACCGATCAGTACAGACATGCAGATGACCGCGAACCACCACGTTTGTGTTCGGCCAATAAAATATGCCAAAATCAGGATGGTTGCAATTGATGGAACAAAAAGCAGGTTCGCAAAAGCAAACATTTTCAGAGTATTTATAAAGTACTTCACGTTCAAAAACCTCTTTTGGCAATACGCGAACATCCGCTACGGTTCGGCAAGGCGTCCGCGCTCTGCGTTCTAAACATTAAAGTTACGTCACCGGAAAAATTTACAACATCATCGACTTAGCTTCCGGTTTGAATGGCGAATTTTCGCGCTCAAGCCAATCGCCCGAATGGGCGAAGCAGAGCAGCATCAAGATCGCCTAAGGCTCACCGGGCCATAATCGGATTGTCGCCCGGCCGGAACAATTCATGCGCGCGCCGCCACTGGGCAAAGATGCCCAAAATGTTGCTAGGATCGCCGTGCAGTTCGGTAAAACCGCCGCTGACCGCGCGCGTATCGAAATAGCAGGCGTCGACATTGTCGGCATAGAGCCGGCAGGCATCAACAAAGCCCAAATCGAGCATCCGCTGATACTCGGCCTCAAAATCATGAACCAGCAAGCCAACATGGTGAAAGCCCTCCTCGCCCGCCCGGTACATATCGCGGTAGATTGATGGCTTGTCGTCGTGCTGCTGGATAAATTGGATCATCATATCACCCAGATAGCCAAATGCATAAGACACGTCAGCTTCAATGGCCTCCCCGCGATAATGAAATTTGTCAGTCACGTGATGCGGCGCGATCACAAACGGACCCGCGTAATAAAGCTTCGCCCATTGAGCGATCGACGCCTCCAGATCATTGACGAAGTACGCGATCTGAAACTGCGGATACCGGGACATCAACATCGTCATCCCACTTTCTCCCCTCGTTTTGCGGTTGTTCGCAGAGAAGTGTCGCACCGATAGCCAATCAGCGGAATGCGCGAAACTGACAGCGGTTTTTTGGAAGCTGTCGGATTTCCCGGTGCGCCAGATCTGCTATAGCTCAGCGGGACTAGATCGCGCAATCGGAGATGAGCTGCGTGCTCATGTCGCAACCTACAAATGATCGGACGAATGGGGGCGCTTGGTTCAGATGGGAGATCATTTACAGGACCGATTGTTGCAACAGCCGTCTAGCACGCGATAACTGGTTGGGATAAACGCACGGTCAACGGGGAA
Organism: Sphingomonadales bacterium; assembly: GCA_038238515.1. Classification (GTDB taxonomy): domain Bacteria; phylum Pseudomonadota; class Alphaproteobacteria; order Sphingomonadales; family Sphingomonadaceae; genus Novosphingobium. Next base: position 9,631 of record JBBRXQ010000042.1, read on the forward strand.
TTGATTCATGAAAAGAATAATTACGACGATTTCCGCAATTCTATGTTTCGCCAGCACCGCCAACGCGCAAATGGTGCGTGCTCAAGACCCAGAAACAGTCGCTGCCGCGCTTCGCGGCATGGGCTACAAGGCCAAATTGGCCAAAGATGACACAGGCAGCCCCTACATCGAAAGCGCCTCAGGCGGATCAAATTTCTCGGTATTTTTCTTTGAGTGCACCAAAGGAGTCGATTGCAAAACAATCCAGTTTTTTACCGGCTATTCCGATAGAAAGCCGACACTGACCAAAATAAACGATTGGAATGCGGACAAAAGATTTGCTCGCGCCTATTTGACGCAAGAAGGATTACCCCGCCTCGAAATGGATCTCGATCTTGATTACGGCGGTGTCAGCTCGAAACTATTTGAAGACAACATTGAGTTTTGGGTTGCACTGATGAGCTTGTACGAAACCCACATTGCTGGCTGAGTAGACCAAGCCAATCGAGACCCCGGAGCTAAGCCGCGATTAGAGCTTGGGTCGCTTTGTCTATCCATTGTTGTGGGAGGGGCTTTTCGCAAAATCTTGTTGGATTTGGGCGCGCGCCGGTGCTGCTGATGGGCAGTGGGGG
>JBBRXQ010000043.1:0-10119 GCA_038238515.1 Sphingomonadales bacterium
AACCGCCGAGATCAAAGCGCGCTGCCCGCATGTTCATATCTCTGGCGGACTATCCAACCTCTCGTTCAGCTTTCGCGGCAACGAAATCGTGCGCCGCGCGATGCATTCGGTGTTTCTGTTTCATGCCATCCCGGCGGGGATGGACATGGCCATCGTGAATGCCGGTCAGCTCGATATTTATGATCAGATCGACCCGGTGCTGCGCGAGGCCTGCGAAGATGTGGTGCTCAACCGCAAGCCCGCCAATGATAACGTGGACGGGGCGGGCCAAGCCCAGACCGCGACCGAACGGCTGATCACGCTCGCCGAAAGTTATAAGGGCAAGGATGTGGCCGCCGAGAAGGCCGCCGAGGAATGGCGCGGCTGGGATGTGGTGCGCAGGCTTGAGCATGCCTTGGTCAAGGGCATCGACATGTATGTGGTCGAGGATACCGAGGAAGCGCGCGGCGAAATCTTTGCGCGTGGCGGCCGCCCGATCGAGGTGATCGAAGGCCCGCTGATGCAGGGCATGAACACCGTTGGCGATCTGTTTGGCGCGGGCAAGATGTTCCTGCCGCAAGTGGTCAAATCCGCGCGCGTGATGAAAAAGGCAGTCGCGCACCTGATTCCGTTTATCGAAGCGGAAAAGCTGCCTGGCGCGCGGCCAAAGGGCCGGATCATCATGGCCACGGTGAAGGGCGATGTGCACGACATCGGCAAAAACATCGTCGGCGTGGTGCTGCAATGCAATGGTTATGAAGTGATCGACATGGGGGTGATGGTGCCCTGGTCGACTATTCTAGAAACCGCCAAGAAAGAGGACGTCGACATGATCGGGCTTTCGGGCCTGATCACGCCGTCGCTCGATGAGATGGTGACCGTGGCCGAGGAAATGCAGCGCGCGGGCTTTACCATTCCGCTGCTGATCGGCGGGGCGACCACCAGCAAAGTCCACACTGCGCTGCGGATTGATGTGGCGTATAAAGGTCCGGTGGTCCATGTGCTCGATGCCAGCCGCGCGGTGGGGGTGGCTAGCCAGCTGCTGTCAGACACGCAGCGCGATGGCTTTGTTGAAAGCACAGCGGCCGATTATAGCCATGTGCGCGATGTGCGCGCGGGCAAAGCCCCGAGCGCGCTGCTTAGCCTAGCCGATGCGCGCGCCAATGGCTTTAAGGCCGATTTCTCAGAGAAGGCGCCGCCGCCAGAGCAGCCCGGCATTCATGTGTTTCCCGATTGGGACCTTGCCGATCTTGCCGCTTATATCGACTGGACGCCGTTTTTTCAGGCATGGGAGCTGGCCGGAAATTATCCAGCGATCTTGCAGGATGAAGTGGTCGGAGAAAGCGCACGCGGGCTGTTTGCCGATGCGAAAGCGATGCTGGAGCGGATCATCAGCGAAAAGTGGCTGACGGCGAAGGGCGTCGCCGGTTTCTGGCCCTGCGCGCGCCACATGGAGCATGGCGGCGATGATCTGGAGATTTATTTGGCGGACGAGGAACGCCATGTGCGCCTGTCGTTTCTGCGCCAGCAGGTGACCAAAAGTCGAGACCGCCCCAACATGTGTCTGGCTGATTTCATTGATCCGCAGGGCGATTGGATCGGCGGATTTGCGGTGGGCATCCACGGCATCGAACCGCATCTCGCCGGATTCCAAGCGGCGCACGATGATTACAACGACATCTTGCTCAAAGCGCTGGCGGATCGCTTTGCCGAGGCATTCGCAGAGCGGCTGCACCAGCATGTGCGCACCGAACTTTGGGCCTATTCGCCGGGCGAACAGCTGACCGGAGAGGCGCTGATCCGCGAGCAATATCGCGGCATTCGCCCCGCGCCGGGCTATCCCGCCTGCCCCGATCACAGCCTCAAGCCGATCCTGTTTGATCTGCTGAACGCCGGCGAGAACGCCGGGATCGTGCTGACCGACAGCCAGGCGATGCTGCCCACAGCGGCGGTTTCCGGATTTTATTTTGGCCATCCGCAAGCATCCTACTTTGGCGTGGCGCGGATCGGGCGCGATCAGGTGGAAGACTATGCCGCGCGGCGCGGCATGGACTTGCCCACAACCGAACGCTGGCTGCGGCCCAATCTGGATTGATGGCGCGGGCGCGGCTGGGTTAGACACTGGCGATGAGCACCTCGGAGCTATTCCTGATCGCGTTGACGATCATCCTTGCGGTGCCGTATCTGGTCTGGCGGATGCTTAGGACTGACAATTATGCGCCGCTAGTGGTCGTGCAGATTGTGTGCGGGATTTTGCTCGGGCCCGGTGTGCTCGGCGCGGCGTTGCCCGATTATTACGCGTTTGTGTTTAACCCGCAGGTGATCGGCGCGCTGAATGGCATAGCGTGGTGGGCGGTGATGATGTTTGTGTTTGCCGCCGGGCTTGAACTTGATCTTGGTGATGCGCGGGATAACTGGCGCGAAACCGCGATCACTGCTGGATGCGCGCTGATCGCGCCGCTGCTGTTCGGCGCATTGGCAGCGGCGGCGGTGCTGCGCGCGCCCGGCTGGATTGGGGCGCAGGGGACATATCCGCAGGCGGTGCTGGGCATTGGCATGGCCTGCGCGGTGACCGCGCTGCCGATCCTCGTCCTGCTGATGGAAAAGCTCGGCATATTCCGCCAGCCGCTCGGCCAGCGGCTGCTGCGCTATGCCAGCTTTGACGATGTGGCGATCTGGGGCGTGCTGGCGCTAATCCTTGTCGATTGGCAGCGGGTGGGGCGGCAAGCAGTGTTCCTCGCACTGTTTACTCTCGCGGCTTGGGGCGTACGCAAGGTGATAGCGCGGCTGCCGCAGAATGATCGCTGGTATGCCGCGCTGGTATGGCTGGCGCTGTGCGGATTTGCGGCGGACTGGTCGGGGCTGCATTTCATGGTCGGCGCGTTTCTGGCGGGCGCGGTGCTTGATGGGCACTGGTTCGATCGCGCGCGGCTGGATGCCTTTCGGGAGTTCCTGCTTCTCGCGGTGATGCCGGTGTTCTTCCTCTCGACCGGCCTGCGCACACAGTTTGGGCTGGCGGGAGGCATAGGCGGCGCAGCAGTTTTTGGCGCGGCGGCGGCATTCTTGGTGGCCTCGGTTGCGGGCAAGCTGGCCGGGGTGCATCTTGCGGGCAAGCTGCTAGGCTGGGCTCCGGGTGAGGCCAGCGTGATTGGCTGGATGCTGCAAACCAAGGCGCTGATTATGATCATTTTCGTCAATGTGTTGCTCGACAAAGGCGTGATTACAGCGGAGGCGTTTACCGCGCTGCTGCTGATGGCAGTGGCAAGCACGATGCTGACCGTTCCGATGGTGCGCCCGCATTTGGCCAAGCTGGGCGCGGGGGCATGATCGAGGTGCGCGCTTTGATCGCCGCGCTGGCACTGCTGGCTGCGCCGCCGCTTTCTGCCGCGCCGCTAGCAACCGTTCCCGCGACAGTCGCCGTGACGTTTGATCGCGGGGCAATTTATCCCGCGCTGGCTGAGGGCGAGGCCGATCGTGCGACCGGGCGCCTTGTTACCGCCGATGATCCGGTGCGGATTGCTTCGATTTCAAAGCTGGTAACGGCAGTCGCAGTCATGCGGCTGGTGGATGCGCGGCGGCTCGATCTTGACCGCGATGTGTCGGGATATCTGGGATGGCAATTGCGCAATCCCGCCTTTCCCGATGTGCCGATCACCTTGCGGCTGCTGCTCTCGCACCGATCAAGCCTGCGCGATGATGCGGATTATCTGATCCCGCTGGGCGATACGGTGCGCTCGCGGCTAGCCGATCCGCGCGCTTGGGATGCGGCCCACGCGCCGGGGAGCAACTGGTTTCATTATACCAATCTCAATTTCCCGGTGGTCGCATCAGTGATGGAGGCGGCCACGGGCGAACGCTTTGACCGGCTGATGCGCCGCCTTGTGCTTGCGCCCCTCCATCTTGATGCCTGCTTCAATTGGTCGGGCTGTTCGCTTGCCGCGACCGCGCACGCGGTGGTGCTCTACCGCGCCAATGGCGATGTCGCCCGCGATGATCTGCACGGGCTGCCGCCGCCGTGCATGGTTGCCCCCGCAGCAGGCGGCGGCTGCGATCTGGAAAGTTACAAACTTGGCTGGAACGGTGCGCTGTTTGCTCCGCAAGGGGGCCTGCGCATTTCAATGCGCGATCTGGCGCGGATCGGGCAATTGCTCGCGCGGCAAGGTCGGCCTTTGCTCAGCCGCGCCGCGTTTGCCGAGTTGACGCGGGCGCAGTGGCGCTTTGATGGCGCAAACGGACAGGGCGAAAACGGCGAGCCTGATGGCTTTTTCTGCGCCTACGCGCTGGGCTTGCAGATCATCGGCGGGGGCGGGGTTGGAGGCCGGGAGGGCTGTCATGATGAACCGTTTGGCGATGGCCGAACGCGCATTGGCCATCCGGGCGAGGCTTATGGTCTGTACTCTGGGCTGTGGCTAGATCCGGTAACGGGGCGCGGGACAGCGTTTTTCACCAGCGCGGTGCCCGCTCCGGCGCCAACCGGGATCAGCGCATTTGCTGCTGCCGAAGAAGCGGTGCTGCGGCGAATCGCAAGGCTTCAAAACTAAGCCGGGCGCGCTGACATAACACATAGTCCCTTTCGGGCGGCGATGAGTGCTAGGCTCAGCGGCGCGATCAGGGAGAGAAAGCCATGTCCGACATTGATGCCATCACCCAGCTTATAGCGATCGAGCAGATCAAGCAGCTGAAAGCGCGCTATTTCCGCTCGATCGATACCAAGGATTTTGTCCTCCTGCGCGCGGTGTTCACCGATGATGCGCAGTTTGATGTGCGCTGCTCGTTGACCATGGAGCCTGATATGGAGGGCAATGGCTATCACGAGGGCGCCGATGCGATCACGGCGTTTATTGCGGACGCAGTGCTGCCCCGGCGCTGCATGCATCATGGGCATTGCCACGAGATCGAGCTTCTCTCTGAAACAGAGGCGCGCGGGGTGATCGCGATGGAGGACATGGTGTGGAACGGCGATGATCTGTCGCTGATCTTCCACGGCATGGGCCATTATCACGAAACATATGCCAAAGTGGACGGCGCATGGCGCATCAAGACGTTGCGGCTGAGCCGTGTCCACGTGATTTTGGGCTAACCGCGCCTTCATCAGTTTTCATAAAGTGCGCCAATCTGCCATAGCGGCGCGGTGAACTTGCCCGGCCCGCCCTTCGACCTTGATCAAGATCCTGGCTACCCAAGCCCTCGCTATGATGCCATGCCCGATTTTGGCCCGTCTGATTATCAAGGGCCCGATCAGGAGGGCGATCCGGGCTTCGATCCGTATGATGGCTATGGCGATGTGGTGAGCGAACCGCGCGCTTCCTCTGCCCCGCGCGCGCCTGTGCCCCCGCCTACGCCAGAGGAAGCGCTGAAAACGCTGAGCCGCGTGTTTGGCTTTGCGGCATTTCGGGGCGTGCAGGATCAGGTGGTGGCGCGCGTGCTAGCTGGGCAATCGACGCTGGCGGTGATGCCCACCGGTGCGGGCAAATCGCTTACGTATCAGCTGCCCGCCGTGATGTTTGAGGGCACCTGCGTGGTGATCTCACCGTTGATTGCGCTGATGCATGATCAGCTGCGCGGCGCGCGCGCCAATGGCATCCGTGCCGCCGCGCTGACCAGCGTCGACACCGACCGCGAACAGACGATCGACCGGTTCCGGGATGGCGAGCTTGATCTGCTGTATGTTGCACCCGAGCGCGCCAGCCAGCCACATTTTCGCGAGCTGCTGTCGCGCGCGCGGGTGGCGCTGTTTGCGATTGATGAGGCGCATTGTGTTTCTGAATGGGGGCACGATTTCCGGCCAGACTATCGCTTGCTGCGGCCGATGCTCGATGCCTATCCAAAGGTCCCGCGCCTCGCGCTGACTGCCACGGCGGATCACCACACGCGGCAGGATATTTTGGAGCAGCTGGGGATTGCGCCCGAGGGATTGATTGTGGCGGGGTTTGACCGGCCCAACATTCGCTACCGCGTGACTCCGCGCGACAATCCGCTGCGCCAGATCAAAGCGCTGATGGCGGATCATCCGGGGCCGGGGATCATTTATGCCCCCACCCGCGCGCAAGTGGAAAAGCTGGCCGATCAGCTGAGCACCAAAGCGCGCCCCGTGCTGCCCTATCATGCCGGACTGCCGCCCGAAGTGCGCACCGCCAATCAGGCCGCGTTCGTGGCCAGCGAAGACATGGTGATGGCCGCCACGGTGGCTTTTGGCATGGGCATCGACAAGCCCGATGTGCGCTTTGTGGCGCATTCAGCGCTGCCCAAATCAATCGAAGGCTATTATCAGGAAACGGGCCGCGCCGGGCGTGACGGCGATCCGGCAGTGGCGCTGCTGCTGTGGGGGCCAGAGGACTTTGCGCGCGCGCGCCAGCGCTTGTTTGAAGTGGACGAGCAGCGCCGCGCGGGCGAGAGCGCGCGGCTGGAGGCGATGGCTGGGCTGGTCGAAGTGCCGACGTGCCGCCGCGCGGTTCTGCTGCGCCATTTTGGCGAAGACCCGCCGGTCAAATGCGGGAACTGCGACAATTGTCTGCATGCGCCGGGCGTTACCAATGCGACCGAATTGGCGCGCAAAGTGCTATCCGCCATCTATCGCACCGGGCAGTCGTTTGGGTTTGGCTATATCGAGAAAGTGCTGACCGGGCAGCCTGATGAGCGCGCAGCGCAGCGCGGGCATGATCAGCTTTCGGTGTTTGGCATCGTCTCGTCCGAAGAAGCGCCGCTGCTGAAACAGGTTTCGCGGGCGTTGCAGGCGCGCGGCGCGCTGGTGCCAACCGAGCATGGCGGGCTGGCGCTGGGCGGCGATGCGCGCGCAATTCTGAAAGGGGAAGCTGAGCTAGAACTGGTCGTCGCGCCACGTGCCGAACGCGCTGATCGCGGTGGCCGCAAGAGCAAGAGCGCGGCGGCGGCGCTCAATCCGCTGGGCGATCCGCTGTTTGATGCGCTGCGCGCGCTGCGGCGCGAGCTGGCGCTGGAGGCCGGGGTGCCGCCGTATGTAATTTTCCACGATTCGGTGCTGCGCGATATGGCGACGCAGCGCCCTGCGGATCGCACTGCTCTGGCCGCGATCGGCGGGGTTGGCACGCGCAAACTGGAAGCATTTGGAGACCAGTTTTTAGAAGTGTTGCGCCAGATTTAGCAGGGCGAGTTTAGCCCAGCAAATGCCCTGAGCGATCGCGTTTGGTGGCGAGGTAGCGAGCGTTGTGCGGGTTAGCGGGCAGTTCGTGGGGCACGCGTTCGAGCACGGTGACGCCTACGCTTTCTAGCGCGGCGACTTTGGCTGGGTTGTTGGTCAGGAGGCGGATTTCGGAAATGCGCAGCAGATCGAGCATGCGCGCTGCAACTGGGAAATCGCGCGCTTCATTGGGCAGGCCCAGCCGTTCGTTCGCATCGACCGTGTCGAACCCCTGATCCTGCAACTCATAGGCGCGCAGCTTGTTGATCAGGCCGATGCCGCGCCCTTCCTGGCGCAGATAGAGCAGCACGCCCCAGCCGGTTTCAGCATTGGCATCATCGGCCATGCGCGCCAGCGCGGCATCCAATTGCGGCCCGCAATCGCATTTGAGGCTGCCAAGCACATCGCCTGTCAGGCATTCGCTATGGAGACGCACCAAGGGCGGCTGGTCGCCATTCTGCGTACCGATGATCAGCGCGACATGCTCGCGCAGATCATCGCGCGCGCGGAACGCGATGATCTCGGCATGTTCGCAGGCGTGGACCGGCAGCCGCGCGCGCGCCTGAATTGATAGGTTCAGCGGATCTTTGAACGCGGCCAGCGCGGCCGAGGTAACGCGTGCAGCGGGTTCGACCCCGGTAGAGACCATAAACGCGGGAAGGATGCCCGCCAGCCGCGCGAGTTCGAGCGCGGCAATCGCCGCTTGATGCGCCGCGATGGGTTCGGCGCGGAATGGGCCGCGCAGCGGATTGCCCAGATCGAGCGCCGGATCGGCCAGCGCGCGCGCGGCGTGGAGCGAGAACGGCTCAGCGCCATAGATCATCACCGGAGCCTCAGGCACGGCGGCATCGCGCTGGTTGGCCAGCTTTAGCGTGGCTGCGCGCGCGGCGGAAATGAGCAGCTGCGCGGCATAAAGACCGGGCTGAGCAAACGCGGTTTCGGCGGGGAGCAGATCGAGCGCGCCGTGCGTTCCGTCGGGCTCTGGGCCTTCGACGCGGATCGCCCAGCCATGGCGCAGCGCATCAAGCGCCAAAGCCACAGAGCGCGGATCACTCAAAGAGCAAACTCGGTGATCAGCGGGATGTGATCCGAAGGTTGGTCCCAGCGCCGGGTCTGTTCGGCGAAGCGGTGGCTAACCGACCCTGCAGCAAGCTGAGGCGAAGCCCACATATGATCAAGCCGGCGCCCCTGATCCTTTTCGCGCCAATACGAGCGATACGACCACCACGAATAATTCCGATCGGGCGCGGGGATGTGTTTGCGGCCCAGATCAACCCAGCCGTGCGCATCGGCAAAGCGCTGCAGGGTCTCGACCTCGATGGGCGTATGGCTCACGACTTTGACCAGCGCCTTATGATTATAGACGTCGCAATCGAGCGGGGCGATGTTGAAATCGCCCACAATCAGAGTCGGGCGATCGATGGTTTCGGCCCAGCGGGTCATCCGGCCTAGAAAATCCAGCTTCTGGCCAAATTTGGCGTTAACCTCGCGGTCGGGAAGATCGCCGCCAGCAGGAACATAGACGTTTTCGAGGATCACCCCCTGCCCCGCGCCCAGCACTTCGACCCCGATATGGCGCGCCTCGCCATTGTCCTGCCAATTATGGCGGCTGATTTCGCGCAGCGGCAGGCGGCTGACGGTGGCGACGCCATGATACCCCTTTTGCCCGTGCACCGCGCGGTGGGTGTAGCCGAGCTTTTCAAACACCTCGTGCGGAAAAGTAGCCTCTTCAGTCTTGATCTCTTGCAAGCAGAGCACATCGGGCGCTTCATCGAGCAAGAACCGCTCAACCTGATGAGCGCGCAGGCGAACCGAATTGATGTTCCATGTGGCGACGCTGAGGGTGGCTAATGACATACCATTGGCTTTAGTTGGGTGTGCGCGAGTGAACAAGAGGACTGGACGAGAGGGGCGGCAGGCAGCCTTGCCTTGCTGTTAAATGAAAACCCCCACCCCGGGGGCGTTGGGGTGAGGGTTCCATGTGCGTTCGTCACGCTTGTCAGGGTTTTTGGGACCAAGAGCTTGGCAACAGGGGGGAAACCTTGCTCGATCGCCCTGACGAAAGTGATATAGGCCCCCGTCGCTTTCTGGCGGATGAACGCCGCGATCAGCTTTGCCGCAATTGGTCGCGCAATTGCTGCATCTAAGGGCCAAACCGACGCCCAACTGAGACGAATCAGCGCTGCTTCACTTGCGTCCCTGAATGCGCGGATCATTCCAGCGAAACATATTGGCCGGGACCGAGACGCTGTATTGCTGATTCGATAGGCGGATCGTGGTGCGCTTGGCCTGCGCATCGAAGGAGACCCAGCTATCGAGCGCATATCCGCCAGGCGCGGCGGCGCTGCGCACCATGATCATCGTGATCGTGCCATATTCGGGATGGCGCGGGTCCTTGATTTCAAGGCTCAAAACGTTGGGATTACCCGTTTCGATCAAGCGGGCAAAACGCGCGACGTCTTTGTTAGGATCAAGCAGCGCGCCCAGCGGGCTGTTGCGAATCGGCCAGCGCTGCACCTGGCGCACTTCATAATCGATCAGCGTGAGTGCCGAGCCATCCGAGACGATCAGCAACGGCACACCCTTTTGATATTGGAAGCGGATTTTGCCGGGTCGCTGCAAAGTCATCACCCCGGTCAGACGCTGGCCATTGCGGTCGATCTGCGTGAAATCGGCGCGCATCGTAGATATTGCGCGCAGCGCGGCGACGGCTTGTTCAATTTGCGCGGATGGGGCGGATTGAGGCGCGCTGGGCGCTGCGGCGAGCGGCAAGGATGCGGCGCTCAGCACCAATACAGCGAGCGGGGCCAGCTTGCGGATGAGTGTGTTAGGTGTGTTCATCACCAAGCCTTGCCGGGTCGGCGTTGAACTTGGGGTGAACCTGCTCAATGTGCCGAATGCTGCTGGCCGGAAGCGGGAGGCACAGCAGGCGCGTTTGCAGGCTTACTTGATCTTGGCTTCTTTGAATTCAACATGCTTGCGCA
>JBBRXQ010000044.1:0-10117 GCA_038238515.1 Sphingomonadales bacterium
GCCAATATGGCCAAGAACCAGCGCGTGACGTTGCGGAAACTTTAGAGATAAGTTGGCAGTAACTGCCCAAGCGGCTGCGTGGCTGGCCTGCCAAAATATAACGCTGCGGCAGAAACCCGCTCGCTAGGCGGCGGCGCGGGTTGTGGTGGGGGCCGTGTGCGCCGCTTTTACTTGATTACGGCCAGTCTGCTTGGCGTGAAGCAGGGCGTGATCGGCGCACTCTAGCGCAATGCTGGGACCTGTGTCTTCGGACTGAAGCATGGCCACGCCAATGCTGATCGTGCAACGATGATCGCCTAGGCATGGCAAGCGCATTGCCTCGACCGCCGCGCGCATGTGTTCGGCCACCACCATAGCGTCGTCCAGCGTGGCACCGGGCAGGATCGCGACGAATTCTTCGCCGCCATAACGGCCGAACCAGTCTGACTTGCGCAATAGCTCTTCGGTGCCGCGCGAGACCGCTTTGATCACCTCGTCGCCCACCGGATGGCCAAAACGGTCGTTGACATGCTTGAAGTGATCGATGTCAATCATAAAGAACGCCAGCGGCGTATTGTTACGGTGCGCGCGATGCACTTCGTGTTCGGCGCAATTGAGCCACGCACGGCGGCTCATCATGCCGGTGAGCCCATCGGTGCTGGCGATCTCGCGCATTTCGATATCGGCGATCACCAGATTGGCAAACTGGGTTAAAATGGCAATCTCTGCCTCTGAAAATACGCGTGCCTTTGTATCGATTGCGCACAAAGTGCCGATGTTGAAGCCGTCCTTGGTCTTCAACTGTGCGCCGACGTAGCTTCCGATATTGGGAACACCAGTGACCAATGGATTGGCGGAAAATAGCGGCGTGTTCGCGGCATCTTCGACGATATAGGGCGTGCTTTGCTGGATCGCATGGGTGCAGAACGAGATGTCGCGCGCTGTTTCGGAAACGCCAAGCCCGCGATAAGCCTTGAACCATTGCCGCTCTTTGTCGATCAGTGAAACGGCGCAGATTGGCACATTCAAGACTTGACGGATCAATTCGACAATCGCTTCAAACGGTGCTTCTGGCGATGAATCAAGAATCTCAAGCCGGTTCAAAGCGCGGATTCGTCCTTCTTCGTCAAAAATGGCGCTTGATATGCGTTCGAGGCTTAAATTTGGCGCCCGCGAACCATGTCCGGCTGGATCAATGGCTGGGCTCTCGTTTGAAATCTCCGCCGGATTTGTTGTTTGATTTTCGATATTTGACATAAGATTTCTCACGGAGGGTGCGCCGAACCCGTGTTGCCTTAAGTGGCTTAATTTTCTGTACATGCGGGGTTACGCGAACTTACGATCATCGCGCTTGATCGGGGAAAAAAACCAACTGAGCCGGGCGCAACACAGGGCCTGCTGATGAGAAAAATGCATTAACACGCGGCAATGACAGCATTACCGAGCCTGCGATGAACCAGTGTTGCTTGAAGTAAATATTCTGCGCAGCCAAAGCCGCTTCCGCCACCGCTGCTTCATGCGTTGATTACGGCAGGTTTATCTCGTGTCCTCCGCCGCACCGCCCAATACACCGGGAGGCCTGCGACCACCAGCAAACCGCCATAAGCTAGCGCAGATTCGCCCAGCCCCCATGATGCCCACACGATGAATGCCGCGCCGATCAGCGCGAGCGCCGCGATGCCGCGTTGACCGGGGAGAAGACGCAGCGCGGCAAGCATGCTCATGAAATAGCTGAGCATTCCGGCGGCGAGGCTGATCGAGGCGATGAACTGGAACAGATCGCCCATGCCGCGTCCATAATTAAGCAGGGTGACAGCGCTGAGCAACAGCGAGGAAACCACATGGCCGCGCACCGGGATGCCGCGCGCGCTTTCCTGCGCAAACCACGCCGGAAACACGCCGCCGCGTGCCATCGCGCTGGGCACTTCGCCTTGCAGCAGAATGAAGCCATTGAGCGTTCCGAATGCGCCGATCGCCGCGAACACAGCCACTGTGCTGGCCACACCGCTGCCAGCGGTGCGGCCGAGCAAATCGGCCACGGGGGCGGGCGAAGTGGCCGCCGCCGCCATCGGCATATAGGCCCAGAATACCATGCTGATGCCAAGATAGACCGCGCCTGTTAGAAACACGCCGATCAGCGTGGCGCGGGGCACGACAACCGCCGCGTTTTCCACTTTGCCGGCCGGAACAGTTGCGGATTCAAGGCCGAGGAAGCCCCAAAACGTAAGCCCCGCCGCAGACGCAATCGCGCCCGCCGCAATCGGCACAGGCGGCTGCGCCACATGCGGCGCACCGATCACCGTGAGCCACAGGCCAAGCCCGATCAGCAGCACGAGCGGCAGCAGCTTGACCACAGTGGTCACCACCGAAACAAACCCCGCCGAACGCACGCCAAGAATGTTGACCCATGTCAGCAGCCATACGCAGCCCACCGAGAGCGCTGCGGGCATGCCAGTGGTGGTGCCGATCCACGGGACTAGCACGCTAAGATTGCTCACCATGCCAATCGCAATCGCCCCGTTGCCCGCCCACAGCATCACCCAATAGCTCCACGCGGTTGCAAAGCCCGCTGCTGGGCCAAACGCGGCCTGCGCATAGGCATAAGGCCCCCCCGAAATCGGCAGCTTTGCGCCCATCCGGGCAAACACAGCGGCAAGGCAGATAGCGCCGCAGGTGGTGACAATCCAGCCGAGCAATTGGTTTACGCCCAGCGGCGCCAGCGTGGCGGGCAGCAGGTAGACGCCGCCGCCGATCATATTGCCCACGCACAGCGCCAGCACCATCCAGAAGCCGAGACCTTTGCTCTTGGTGCTCAATGCGCGTCTCCGGTCCTAAGCCCGAACCGCATCCGGAAGCGGCGGTTAAAACTTGATGCACACTAACGCTTGATCGCGCGGCGTCACCGTGTTTGTTGCGCGGGATATGACCACGGTAACCGCCTATGATCCGCGCCTGATCGCCGCCGCGATGGCGATGAACGACAATGACCTTGCGCAAGCCGAGCCATTGCTGCGCGCTTTGCTGAAGGAAAACCCGTTTGATGTGCGCGCGATCCGCCTGTTTGCCGAGCTGGCGGGGCGGATCGGGCGCTATGGCGACGCGGAAAACTTGCTGCGCCGCGCGATTGAGCTGGCCCCCGGTTTCACCCCGGCGCGGGCCAATCTGGCGCTGGTGCTTTATCGCACAAACCGCGCGGGTGAGGCGATTGACGAACTGGCGCGGGTGACCGCCGAAGATCCGGACAACATCGGCGTGGCCAATCTACAAGCCGCCGCATTTGGCCGGATTGGCGAGTTTGATGAGGCATTGGCGCTTTATGCTACGGTCCTGAAGGAAATGCCGGGGCAACCTAAAGTTTGGATGAGCTATGGCCATATGCTCAAAACCGTGGGCCGGACGGGCGAGGGGATTGAGGCCTATCGCCGCGCTATCGCGCTGAGCCCCGGGCTGGGTGAGGTTTGGTGGAGCCTGGCGAACCTCAAGACAGTGCGCTTTTCAGACGAGGATTTGGCGGCGATGCAGACCGCGCTAAGCGCGGATAACCTTGCGCCCGAGGACCGCTGGCATCTTGATTTTGCGCTGGGCAAAGCGCTGGAGGATCGCGGGCAGGCGGAGGCGGCGTTTGCGCATTATGCGGCGGGCAACGCTTTGCGCAAGGAACGCATGCCTTATGCAGCGCAGGAGACGACGGCGCAGGTTGATCGCATGATCGCCGCGATCACGCCCGCTTTGTTCGGCGCGGCTTCGGGCGGCGGATGCGCCGCGCCCGATCCGATCTTTGTGCTGGGCATGCCGCGCGCGGGCTCCACGCTGATCGAGCAGATCCTTTCCAGCCATAGCGCGGTGGAGGGCACGACTGAGCTTGCTGATATCGCGCTGATCGCGCGCGCGATCGATGATTATCCCGCCGCGCTGGCGCATATGTCGGCGGATGAACTGAGCGCTCTGGGCGAGGATTATCTCGCTCGGACCCGGGTGCAGCGCCACACCGCGCGGCCGCTGTTTATCGACAAAATGCCGAACAACTGGCTGCACGCGGGCTTTATCCATTTGATCCTGCCCAATGCCAAGATCATCGATGCGCGCCGCCACCCGCTGTCGTGCTGCTTTTCCAATTTCAAGCAACACTTCGCGCGCGGGCAGGGCTTTACCTATGATCTGGACGATGTGGGGCGGTATTACCGCGATTATGTGCGGCTGATGGCGCAATTTGACGGCGTGCTGCCGGGGCGGGTCCACCGTGTGATCTATGAGCGGATGGTGGACGATACCGAGAGCGAAGTGCGCGCGCTGCTGGCGTTTTGCGGGCTGGAGTTTGAGCCAGCGTGCCTTGCGTTTTACGACAATGCACGCGCGGTGCGCACGCCAAGCTCGGAACAAGTGCGCCAGCCGATCTTTCGCGAAGGCACCGAGGCGTGGAAACCGTTTGAGCCGTGGCTCGGCCCACTCAAAGCCGCGCTTGGGTCAGTGCTGGCGGCTTATCCGGATGCACCTGCAAGCTGGTGATTTATTGCGTGGTATAATAGCCACGGTCGGCGTTGTAACGGACAAGCAACTGCGCAACTAGCTTGACGCGTTTTGTCGCGGGTGAGTACCCAAGCGGCATACGTATAAAGTGGGATGGGCAAGATGATGAAGTTGTGCACCGGATCATTGGCTGGACGTTTAACCCGGTTAGCCTTGCTGGCTTCCACTGCGCTCGCGGCCCCCGCAATGGCGCAGGAAACAACTGGTGCCCCTCAGGCAGAGGTTGCCGACACTACTTCTGCAGATTCTGGCCCTGACGTGATCATCGTCACCGCGCAAAAGCGCAGCGAAAATCTTCAGAATGTTCCGATCAGCATTCAAGCGCTCGGTTCGGCGAAGCTGGATCAATTTCAGGTTCAATCGTTTGACGATTATGCCAAGCTGTTGCCCAGCGTCAGCTTCCAATCCTTTGGCCCCGGACAGGCACAGCTTTATTTTCGCGGCGTGACCAGCGGCGGCGACGGACTGCATGGCGGATCGTTGCCGACTTCGGCGCTCTATCTCGATGAAATTCCGGTTACCACTGTGGCCAGCACAGTCGATTTGCATGTCTATGATATTGCCCGGGTTGAGGCGATTTCTGGCCCGCAAGGCACGCTGTTTGGCGCAAGCTCGCTCGCGGGGACGCTGCGCGTGATCGCCAATGCGCCAAGCACCACCAAATTTTCGGCGGGTTATGATCTGCAGGTTAACAAGTTTGGCAAGGGCGGCTTTGGCGGGGTTGCCGAAGGCTTTGTCAACGTGCCGCTGAGCAGCCGCGCCGCTTTGCGCGTGGTTGGCTTTTATCAGCGCGATGGCGGTTATATCGACAATACCGCAGCCTCGCGCACGTATACGCTGGGCGATGCCGATCCTACCAACGATGTCACCATCAACAACGCCGCGCTGGTCAAAAAAGATTTCAACGAGGTGGAGACATACGGCGGCCGTGCGGCGCTGAAGGTTGATCTTGACGATAACTGGACCGCCACGGCGGGGCTGACGTATCAACGGCAGCGCTCAACGGGCTCGTTCTTGTTTGATCCTAAGGTTGGCGATCTTCAGGTTCATGATTTCACCCCTAGCCGCAACCTTGATCGCTGGGGCCTCGCCTCGCTGACGATTCAGGGCAAGCTTGGCAATTGGGACTTGACCTATGCCGGTGGCTACCTTGAGCGCAAGACCGACAACACGACCGATTATTCATACTATACAGTGGCTTACGACACTATTCCGGGCTACACTCAATTTCAAACGGCGGCGGGTGGTTTTCTTGATCCAACGCAGCGGCAAATTCTGTCTGATAAATACACCAAGCAGAGCCACGAATTGAGGATCAATTCGCCGTCGACCGAACGTCTGCGTTTGACCGCCGGGCTTTATTATCAGCGTCAGACCGATGCCATCGCAGCGGATTATACCGTGCCCGGCCTTGGCGCGATCCCGTCTTCGCCCGCCATTCCCGGCTTTGGCGATTCGCTTTTTCGCACCCGTAGCTACCGTGTTGACCGCGATTATGCCGCGTTTGCCAATGTCGCGTTTGATATCATCGATGGGGTGACGCTCGACGCGGGCGCGCGCAGCTTTATCGTCAGCAACTCCCAGATCGGATTTTCGGGTTTCGCCTCGAACGCCGCGAACCCGCTCTGCGTGCCCACGACGGATGCAAACCGGCCATGCACCAACATCAATCGCCGAATCAATGAAACGGGATTGACGCACAAGATCACGCTCAATTGGAAAATAGATGCCGATCGGTTGGTCTATGCGACTTGGTCAACGGGATACCGGCCAGGCGGAATTAACAGGCGTCCGGGTGTGCTCAATTATGTGTCAGACACGCTGAGCAATTACGAGATCGGCATCAAATCGAGCTTCTTTGATCGCCGCCTTCGCCTGAATGCCGCCGCTTTCATCGAGGAATGGAAGAACCTGCAATATGGTCTCAGCCCGGTCGGTTCGGCGGGCGTTACCAATATTTACAACGCCGGCAACGCCCGCATTAAAGGTATTGAAGGCGATGCCACGCTGACGCTCGGCGGGTTCGTTCTGTCAGGATCGGGCACCTTTATCGATGCGAAACTGACCACGGATTTTTGCCAATTTGACGCCCTTGGCAACAGCGTTTGTGTGCCGGGCGTTGCCCCTGCTGCTGCAGCCGGCACGCGCTTGCCTGTGCAACCCCGCCTTAAAGGCAATGTAACCGTGCGGTATAACTTCGAAATGTCCGGCCTGAAGAGCTTTGTGCAGGCCAGCATGTTTGGCCAAACGGGCACGCGCAGCTATCTCACCGATCGTGAGGCTCTGGCGCTTGGCAATACTGGCGGCTTCACCACGTTCGATTTTTCAGCTGGCATTGCCAAGGACAGCTGGACCGCCGAGATATTCATTCAAAACGCATTCGACCGGCGCGGTATTTTGAGCCGCAATACGTCCTGCGCACCGGGTTTCTGCGGCCCGTTCGCGCGCAGCTATCCGATAAAACCGCAGATGTTTGGCATCAAGGTAGCGCAAAGGTTCTAAATCTGGCCCCCCCTCTTGTAAGCGGGAGGGGAGGCCGGTTAAGGCCGATCGAGCACGTAGCCCATCGCGCGCACGGTGCGCAGGGCGTCGCCAATGCCCGCGCTGCGCAGCGCGCGGCGCAGGCGGCTTACCCACGCATCGACGGTGCGTTCATCGAGCGGTGTTTCCTGCTTTCCCAGCGCCGCGATCAGCTGCGCGCGCGAGAACACGCGCCCCGGCTGCTCCATCAGATAGCGCAGCAGGCGCAGTTCATTAGGCATCAGCGCGATCGGCCGGTCTTTCCAGCGGGCCTGCAGCGCAGCCAGATCAAGCGCCAGCTCGCCTAGACGCAGCGTGCGGCTGGGCGCATCTTGCCCGGCGAGCTGCGCCGATAGTACCTGGTCGAGCAGCACCGCGCGGGTGATCGGGCCGATGACATAATCGTCGGCCCCGGCACGTAGCGCGCGGCGTTTCGCATCGTGATCATCGGCATCGTCACTGTCGTAATTGGCATCGACTTGCTCAAGGATCATGGTGATTTGCGCTGCCTCGGTTTGCACCGCGCCGCGCAGGCGGCGGCACAGCTCTAGCCCGGAAAGCGCGGGGAGCAGCCAATCGACAAAGGCCCACGCGCGCCCTTCGAGCAGCGGCAGATCCGCGCTGCCATCCCACAGATGAAATACCACGCGCAAATCGCCGTGAATAAAGAGGTCTTGTCCGCCCGCCAGCGGGCTGGTTAGCAACACATCAATCTGCCGCATATGCGCCCGTCCCTCGGGGTCTGATTACTGGAACGGTATGAGCTGTGGTGCAGCGATGTGACGGGCGCATGACGATGGCACGGATGGTTTATGGTGAGGGCGAGTGAGCGTGCGCAAAACCACGTCGCTCCCCCGCTTTCGTGGGGGAGCGGGGTGATCGCGAACAAAAACACGAAAGGCTGGCCCGATAGGCCAGCCTAATGCGTCTTCAGAAATTCCAAGCTGCGATCAGGCGACAACGCGCTCCGCCAGAACGGTCAGGCCCTTATCGCCCACTTCGGCAAACCCGCCTTCGACCATAATTTCTTCGGGCGCCGCGCCCGCGCTGCGATAGACCTTGAGCGCGCCGTCCTTTACGATCGACATGAACGGCGCATGGCCCTCAAGCACGCCAAACTCGCCCTCAGCGCCGGGGACGACGACCATATAAACCTCTTCCGAGCGCACGAGGCGGGCGGGGGTGACCAGTTCAAAGTGCAACATCGGTTAAGTCCTAAAAGCCCTCGCCCCTTCAGGGGAGAGGGTTGGGAGAGGGGGCGTTTTGCGGGCCGCCCGTTCCCCTCTCCAACTCCGACTAGCCGACCAGTCGGCAAGTCTGCGTACCCTCTCCCCTCAAGGAGAGAGGGCAAAGTGTCATCAAGCGTCTTCGGCCATCTTTTTGGCCTTGGCGACCGCGTCGTCGATGCCGCCAACCATGTAGAATGCGCTTTCGGGCAAGTGGTCGTACTCGCCGTCGACCACTGCTTTGAACGAGCGGACAGTGTCTTCAACCTGCACAAACTTGCCCGAGATGCCAGTAAACACTTCGGCTACGTGGAACGGCTGGCTGAGGAAGCGTTGCAGCTTGCGCGCGCGCGCCACGGTCACTTTGTCTTCTTCCGAAAGCTCGTCCATTCCCAGAATGGCAATGATGTCTTGCAGCGACTTATACTTTTGCAACGTTTCCTGAACCCGGCGCGCGGTTTCATAATGCTCTTGGCCAACCACGGCGGGGGTGAGCACGCGGCTGGTAGAATCGAGCGGATCGACCGCAGGATAGATGCCCAACTCTGAAATCGCGCGGTTCAGCGTGGTCGTCGCGTCCAAGTGGGCAAACGAAGCGGCAGGCGCAGGGTCGGTGAGATCGTCGGCAGGCACATAGATCGCCTGAACCGAGGTTATCGAACCCTTGGTGGTCGAAGTGATGCGCTCTTGCAGCGCGCCCATGTCGGTGGACAGCGTTGGCTGATAGCCCACCGCCGATGGAATGCGGCCAAGCAGCGCCGACACTTCCGAACCCGCCTGCGTGAAGCGGAAGATGTTATCAACGAAGAACAGCACGTCTTGGCCTTCTTCATCGCGGAAATATTCGGCCATAGTCAGGCCCGAGAGCGCCACGCGCGCGCGCGCACCCGGAGGCTCGTTCATCTGGCCGAACACCAGCGCCACTTTTGATCCCTCGGGGGTTGGGTTGCCGTCGGCATCCTTAGCGATCACGCCTGCATCGAGAAATTCGTGGTAGAGATCGTTGCCCTCGCGGGTGCGCTCGCCCACGCCTGCGAACACCGAAACGCCGCCGTGGCCCTTGGCGATGTTGTTGATCAGTTCTTGAATGAGCACCGTCTTGCCCACACCGGCGCCGCCGAACAGGCCGATCTTGCCGCCGCGCGCATAGGGCGCGAGCAGATCGATCACCTTGATGCCGGTGACCAGAATGGCCGCTTCGGTCGATTGTTCGATGAATTCAGGCGCCTTGGCATGGATAGGATTGCGTTTGGCCGCACCCACCGGGCCGCGCTCGTCAATCGGCTCGCCAATCACGTTCATGATCCGGCCCAGCGTCATCGGGCCAACCGGCACCGAAATCTGCGCGCCGGTGGCGGTGACAGGCTGGCCGCGCGTCAGGCCGTCGGTGCTGTCCATCGCGATGGTGCGCACAGTGTTCTCGCCTAGATGCTGCGCCACTTCGAGCACGAGGCGGTTGCCGTTGTTGTCTGTTTCCAGCGCCGAGAGAATGGCGGGCAGTTCGCCGGTGAACGACACGTCGACGACGGCGCCGATAACTTGGCTGATCTTGCCGGTGGGGGCGTTTGCGTGAGCGAGTGGGGCGGTAGCCATGAGTGTTTCCTTGCCTTCTGTGTCTTTCCCGCTTCCCCGCGGTGGTGGGGTCTCGGGCCTGAGGTCTCCGCCTGCGCGGGGACGCTGTGAATTAGTTAAAGCGCCTCAGCGCCTGCGATAATTTCAATCAGTTCGGTGGTGATCGCGGCCTGGCGGCTGCGGTTGTATTGGATGGTCAGCTTTTGGATCAGATCGCCCGCGTTGCGCGTGGCGTTGTCCATTGCGGTCATCGATGCGCCTTGTTCGGATGCTTCGCGTTCGAGCAGCCCCCC
>JBBRXQ010000045.1:0-10066 GCA_038238515.1 Sphingomonadales bacterium
CAGGCCGATATGGACCACGTCATTAGCCAAAAATGGATCCTTGCGGGCCATGTTTCGCGCATTGCGAACAAGGGCGATTATTTCCTGTTCAAGATTGGCGGCGAGCAGATCATCGTCATTCGCGAAAATGCGACATCTGTTCGCGCCTTCTTCAACGTCTGCCGCCATCGCGGCTCAACCATCTGCCAGTCTGAAAGCGGCAACGCGCCCAAATTGGTGTGCCCCTATCATGCCTGGACTTTCGGCCTCGACGGCAAGCTGCTCGCCGCGCGGCTGATGCCTGAAGACTTTGTGAAGGCGGATAACGGCCTGTTCGCTTGCCACATCCGCGTGTTCCACGGGTTGATCTTCATCAACATGAGCGAGGATGAGCCCGCCGATTTCGACGAGACTTTCGGCGATATGGGCCCAATCCTTGATTATCATGGCATTGCCGATGCCCGGATCGCGCATGCCGGGAGCTATCCAACTACCGCCAATTGGAAGCTGGTCGTTGAGAATTTCTTCGAATGCTATCACTGCGTGCCATCGCACCCCGAATTCTGCTCAATCCATGGAGCCGAAGCGATTGTCGCGGTGGGCGCAGGCCCCAGCAGCGGCCCGGCCGATGCAATCGCCAGCTTCGCGCCCAAGCTGAAGGCATGGGAAGAGAGCGCCGCAGCGCTGGGCCGCCCGGTCGGCAGCATCGATGATCCAACGGATAGCAGCCATCTGCGCCTGATGATGCAGCGGATGAACAAGCAAGGCTGGGCCGCCGAAACGCAAGACGGCACCGCGCCATCACCCCTGATGGGCAAGCGCACCAAGCCCGACGGCGGGCGGATGCACCTCAGTTTTAGCCCGTTCAGCCAGATCGTGGCCGACGATCATTTCGTCATCCTGTTTCAATTCACACCGCGCGGCGCGCGCGAAACCGATGTCGAGATGATCTGGCTGGTCGATGGCCGCGCGGCGGAAACCGATGTCGATATCGCGAAGATGATCTGGGGTTATCATGCCACGACCACGCAGGATAAGGTGATCACCGAGAACAATCAGGCCGGCATCATGTCCAGCCGATATCAGCCCGGCCGCTATTCCGATCAGGAAGGCAGCGTGATGAACTTCCAAAAGTGGTATCTCAACCAGTTCGGCCTTTCTCCAGCGGATTGATGCAAAGTATCCTGCCGCCAAAGCGAAAAGTGCTTTGAAAAATGGTGCCGCTTAGAGGATTCGAACCTCTGACCCCATCATTACGAATGATGTGCTCTACCGACTGAGCTAAAGCGGCGTGCCTTGTGGGCAGAAAGGCGCTTTAGCCAGCAGGTGAGCGTGAAGCAATCCATTTTCGCCCGAGTCCGGCGGGCAGCATCTGTGCGATGATTGACGCTTTGACGGGTTTGTGCCAGATCGTCGCTCCCAGCCGGACGGTCGGTTTGCGTTCCGCAGATTTTGCCCAGTGTGCGGGTGTAGCTCAATGGTAGAGCAGCAGCTTCCCAAGCTGAATACGAGGGTTCGATTCCCTTCACCCGCTCCAAACCCTTGGATTTATTCAATTTATTGATTAAACTGGACTAAATTGTGCCATTTTGGCCTGTGTAAGATTCGTATAAAAGAATTTGGGGAGTTGCTGCTGATGGGCGGCGTAAAGACTCACCGTTTTTTAACGCTCTAATCGATGTAGTAGCCCAAGACCTGCGGCATGCGATAGATTGGTTAGCGGTTTCCGCCATGAAATCCGCTGATTGGGCACACAAGCCCAAGTAGTTTCCCGTAATCTCGTCGCGGGTTTCGTCACGGTTAGGCCCAGTTTCAGGTAAGTGCGCTGTGCGGGCATTGCCTCGGGCCAGTCCTAAACTGCAGATTTTGACGGGTTCGAATAACAAGAACTGGCAGAATTGCGCACAAATCGGATATTTTATGTCGAACAGACGAACGTCGGGTTTTGGGCGGGGTACGGACTGTCAGGTATTGGCGAGGAAGCGACTAAAGCTGCCGCTCGCCATCTGCAATCCACGATCGCGGTTCAGATGGTTGGCATTGCTCAGCGTGTTATTTTGATCGCAGATTTTGGCAAAACCTCAGCCGGCCAGTTCCGTCACGGCACTGACGGCCTTGGGCATGGAACGCTGCCGGTTCACGGTCGTTTTGCCAGCCTGTCGCTTCCCGGGTCTTACGTAGCGAAGCGGCTACGGTTGCTGCCCGGAACGTGGTGGGACGATTCCGCTCCGTCCGCGCAGCGTTGTAAGCAGAAAAAGGGTCAGACTCGCTGCGGTGAGCAGAGCAAGGGTATATATGCTCCCTTCCGGCCCTTCACCCGCACCATTTAGATAGGCCGGCCCGACAGGTACTAATTTTACCACCAACGCAGGTAATTGACTGTCCAAACCCGTAATCGGAACATCAAAGCCGGTGCCGCCAAACCAGTTCCAGCCAGTGTGCCAGCCCATCACCCCCCATATCGAATTCGAACGACGCGCCCAGGCGCAGGCGAAAATCGCGAAGACGAAGGTCATGGCCAACACCAACAGCGGCGTTCTGGGCGAAAAGTGCACAAAGGTGAAAGCAGCGGACGACAATATGAAGGCGGCAGTCTTGTTCCAACGTTGCATGATGGTGGAGAACAACCAGCCGCGAAAAACGAATTCCTCCACGCTTGCTTGCACGGTGAAGCCGACGAGCAACAGGGCGATCCAGCCGAGCGCAGCAGGGCTGGCAAAGGCTGGGGTCAGATCAGCAATACGGTATCCGCCAGAAAGGGCTATCGCCGTCACGATCGCGCCCATCATCGCTATGCCAACGGCCAATCCGGTCAGGAACTTTTTGAGCCGTTGTTCGCCGCAAAGTCCCGCACTTGCGAGGCTTCGCTTTTCGACCCAGCGAACCCAGCCAGATACCGCAAGCCCCATGGCGATGAACGAAGCCAGAAGGAGGCAAAAGCCCAAAGGCCCCCGCGGCGAACCCTTCGCATCAGTAAAGCCGAGATATGAGAGTCCGAGATCGCCCGGCAACATGCTGATGACAACAAGGAAAATGCAAATGAAGGGGGCAGCGATACTCGGCGGTATCCAGCCCTTTGGTATCTCGGCGGAGAAGATGATGTTTGTCATGTCGCATCGGCTAATCGCCCGCCGCAAACTGTTATAGAATGATCGTGCGGAACATGTCCGAACGAAGCCACTCTTTTGGCGTGAGACCAACTGCCTTGCGGAATGTGCGACCAAAATGGCTCTGATCCGCAAAGCCAGCGCCATGGGCTGCCTCAGCCAGCTTCGCGCCTTCACGCAACATCCGCTTGGCAAGATCGACCCGTCGGTGCTGCAGATAGCGATAAGGGCTGGTGCCAAGCAATGCCCGGAAGTCACGCGAAAGCTGCCAACGGCCACAGCCAGTCACTTGCTCAAGTTGATCGAGACGCGCACCGAAAACGACGGCGGTTTCGAGAAATTCGCGGGCCCTCATCACGGCGGTTCGGTTGGCGATCCTCACAGTTGCCGCCCTGCCAGCCGCATTGTTCATGGCATGGGCCAGATCGTAAAGCGCGTCTTCATAAGCACCGGGATCCTCGATGCCCGCGCAGTCGATAACCATGTTGAAGGTTGCCGCGATCAAGGCGGGATTCGTTGAGACGCCATTAACGACAAACGGCAGTTCCGCGCCTCCAAGCACTGCCTGGACATGAGCTGGCGGAACATAGGCCGCCCGATAGCTAAATCCAGCCTCATTGTAGCAGTGGCCATCGTGTACTTCTTCGGGATGGAGGATAAGCAGCTGCCCTGGCAGTGAATGTCGCATCGCTCCGCGATAGTTGAACGCTTGCACCCCAGTCATAGTCAAAGCGACAGTGTAAGTATCGTGCCGATGCGGCGAAAACGCAGCCCCGACTAGCCGGTTTGCGACTCGCTCGATCAGCTCGAACGAGCCGGCCGAATGCAATGGGCTCGAGGAATGCGCTGCAGAATTCATCGGAAATATATTAGGCGTAGGGAGCAAGAAGGCAAATCTTGCGAACTCGATTAGGGCTGTCAGCTTCTGGTATAACCGTCAGGCCCATACTGTCTTTTCCTCCAAAAGCGGCCTCACGTGAACCTTGGAGGTCCGTCGGTATCGCCTAGCTGTTAGCGGACAGTCCGCAATCGGCCCAACTCCGGACATTCCAATGTTCACCCCCAATGTTCGTAAAAAGCCCCAATAAGTCGCCATCTCGGCCTCGGTCGTGGCTCTAAATGCCGATAGCCGCACCTTCAGACCACCGCACAATCATGGCGTTCATCACGCTGGCGTTGATAACATCATCGGGCAAAGCACTGGGCGGCTTGCTGACATAATATGTGCGCGTGGCGATCTCGGCGATGGAGGCAAGCGCCTCGTTCGCTTGGGCCGGATGCGCCGCATTGCTTGCCTACATCGCATCGACGCGCGCAGTGAGCGTCGGCGCATCTTCGGCAATATCGCTCAACAGGCCCAAGAGTGGATCGTCCTGCGTGCCACTCATCGTCCTAGCCCTCCACGGTCGCGGTCGCGGTCGCGTTCCTGTTCTTTAGCTTTCGTCCGGTCTCGGTCCCGCTCATCATCCCCTTCGCGCGATGACAAAGGAAATTGGAAATGTCACGTATCTCGACCCCCGCATTCATCGAAGCCGCCCCCGAAGCATCGCGCCCGTTACTTGAAGCGGTCAAGAAGCAGCGTGGCGTTATCCCTGATCTGTTCCGCATTGTTGCGACGAGCCCGGCAGCTCTCGAAGGTTATCTTGCCCTCAACGGGGCCCTTGGCAAAGGTCAGTTACCAGCTGCGAAACGCGAGCGGATCGCGCTAGCAGTGGCTCAGATCAACGGGTGCAATTACTGCCTCGCTGCACATAGCTACCTTGGCCAGAATGTCGCGAAACTCTATGCGACCGAAATTGCCGCGAACCGGCACGGAACATCGAACGACGCCAATGCCAACGTCGCCGTGCGTTTTGCAGTCAAGATCGCCAACAGCCGCGGCGCGGTGGATGCAGCAGACGTCTCGGCAGTAAAAGCGGCGGGATATAGCGACGCCGAAATCATCGAAATCATCGCGCACGTCGCGCTCAACATGCTGACCAATTACGTCAACGAAGTGCTCGGCACCGAAATCGACTTCCCCCAGGTCGAGGTGCTGGCCGCCTGACGTAAGTGACCGGCGGCGTGCTACTCTCCCTCCCAGACCTTGCCGTCCGTCACCATTCTCTGTCTTGAAAGGATTTAACCATGTCACGTCCACCGCTTCCACCGTTCACCGATGAAACCGCGAGGCAAAAGGTCCGCTTGGCCGAAGATGGCTGGAACAGCCGCGATCCTGCCAAAGTTGCGCAGGCCTATACCGAAAACACGGAATGGCGAAACCGCGTCGAATTTCCGCGCGGACGCGCTGCTGCTCAGGCCTTCCTCGAACGCAAATGGGCGAAGGAACTCGACTACCGGCTGATCAAGGAATTATGGGCGCTTACCGGCAACCGCATCGCGGTGCGGTATGCCTATGAATATCACGACGACAGCGGCAACTGGTTTCGCGCCTATGGCAATGAAAATTGGGAATTCGACACCGACGGCCTTATGCATTGGCGTTTCGCCAGCATCAACGAGCAACCGATCCGCGAAGACGAGCGCAAATTTCGCTGGCCGCTCGGCCGCCGACCTGACGATCATCCGGGCCTGTCGGATCTTGGACTCTAGGTTCGACCATGATTTTCGAAATTTATACCACCTCGCTTGGGGCCAAAGTTACTGAAGCCGGCAAGTCTGCAGTTTTGCGCTAAGAGGTGACCCGGGAAGGGCATAGGTTTGCATCGCGATTTGACCCATGTTTGAACCCGCCTCGGGCTGACCTGTCGGGGAACACCTAGAAGCTGTCGCACTTTCATGCTGCTAATGAAATGTTTCGGGATGGCTGTAAGGACTTTTGTCGTCCACGTGGTCAGCTCGGCAAAGAGCGCGAGCAAGCTTCTTGGACGCACTGTCGCAGCCATCGATGCTGGCGACAATATCGCGCGCGAGCCCGGTTGCTTTCATGGCTTCGTCGACCGGTCCTCTCTCGTCACTGCGCTGCGACACGCCCACATGTTTTCTAGCCGCAAACAGCCCCGCCGTTATGGTATCTTGCGCTATTGGGTGGCCGTTGCGAACGACACCGATAAATCGATCACGGAAAAGCGCCTTGGCGCGAACTTTGGGGCTCACCGTTTTCCCCGCAACGCGCGTTTCTAGGCTCAGGACCAATTAAGTCGCTTGCATGATCGAGGGTTGGATGAATCAATGGCGGCGCAAGGAGGCGCTGCCGTGAGTGATCTGATTTGGCCGTCGGAGGCGCAGATGCGCCGGATTGAGCCGTATTTTTTCGCTTTCACACAAGGTGCCACGGTTCGATGTTCGCCGGATTGTCAGCGGCATCGTTTTGGTGATCCGCAATAGTCTACGATGGCGCGATGTACTGCGCACCTGCCGCGGCCATCCGAAGCGAATATCTGCTTCCGCGAGTGTCTCCGCCGCGCACGATCTCTTGGCCGATGAAACGATCTTTCACATTCACGCGGGTTATTCTCAGGTATCGAGATATCCAGCGCGGCACTCGGCGCTGGGAGAGAACACAATGCTCAAGCCTGCGCGCATCACACTCGCCTCAATGGCGGCACTTTTGTCGGTAGCGAGCCCGCTTGCCCTGATAGTGCCAGCGGCATCGGCGATGCAGGCGCCCTCAATCCTAACCGATGTGCTCAATACTGCGACACAATCTGGTGTCCTTAATCGTGCGGCAGGTGCAGCATCAAACGGTGGGCAGGTAAACACTGCGCCAAGGCAAAATGGCGTGCTGGGCGGTGTGTTTGGGTGCGACGCTTCGGGTTCAACGCAGATCATTGGCGCGGTTGGCGGGGGCGTCATTGGCGGGCTCGTCGGGAGCAGGATTAACAAAACGATTGGGACAATTGCGGGCGGTGCCCTCGGCGCTGCGGCGGGATCTTGGATCGGGTGCAAGCTTCAGCGCTCGTCGCAAATGCGCGCGCAGCGGGCTGCGGAACGTGCGGCTACAACCGGTCAAGGCCAAAGCTGGTCTGATCCCGAGACGGGTGAATCAGGCACGTCGAGCGTGATGGGCTCGAACGGGTCTTCGCTCCCGGGGCTCAGGCTTGCCAAAGGCGTAACGCCGTTGTCCGATTATAACCAAGGCGGCCAAACGGCGACGGCGGCGAAGACCGCGATCATTCGCAGCGCCCCTTCTGCCTCAAGCACCAATCTCGGCAGCCTTCGCGCGGGCGAAGCGGCGATGGTCAGCGCGACAACGCGCGATGGGGCATGGTCGCTTGTATCGCAAAACGGGGTGGGGCGCGGCTATGTATCGTCGCCGCTGCTGCGGGGCACCGCGAACGCGGAAACCGGTTGCAAGACGGTCAAGCAGACTTTCGATGTCGCAGGCAAGGCCGAAACGGACACCATGAACGCATGTCCGGATGGGTCAGGCGGGTGGTTATTCTCAAGAGCGTAGATCGCTTGCAGTCTTCATCTGCGGCAACACTCGCGCCTCCGTTCCCTTCATCACTGTCATTCGCACAAAGGCAGCTCGGTTATGTTCGAAATGTGTGGTTGGCTCAGTATCGCAGGATCAGGCGCGGCTGCTGTCATGGTGATCGTCGGCACGGTGCAGGCTCAATCTGCGGCAATGCAGCGGATCGTTTCAGATTCTCGCCAGGTTTTGCGCAAGGGGGAATTTCGAAGGTTCCTTGACGGGGCCTCGTTAGAGTGTGGGGCTTGTCTACTGGGCCGGATTCGCCCCGATCGGCAGCAATCGCTCGGCCAACCTTTGGGGCACTCCGTGCCGGTGGACGCGCTGCTCCTCCAATTGGCGTAAGGCGCGCTGCCATGGCCTTTGGCGTAACCTTAAACTTTCTTGAGCAAGCATTATGACAACAACCTTCACCATCCTTGCCGCTTGGCTCATTATTCCCGGATCTATCGCCATTTGGGCCATGCCCCGGATCGTGCGCAAGTTCGGGCGGCGCGATCACGAATGAGCGCGCGCCGCGCACCGAGCATTGAAGAATTTGCGACAACCAAAATCGCACGTGATACGACTTAACTAGGCCACTCCGTGGCTTTTCACCGTGAGCACCCAAGACATGTTGAACAGCCGCTTTGCCGTCCTAGATGATAGTCTCGATGATCAGAATCTCGTTGCGGCGATCCTGTGCGATGCTGGGGCCACGGTTAAGAAATTTAGCCATGCCAACGATCTGTTTCGTGCGCTTCGGACAGAGTCGTTCGACGCGCTGATCGTGGATTGGAACATGCCCGACATCACAGGCGTGGAAGCGGTTGAGCGTATTCGGGGTGATATGCTGATTGATGTTCCGATCATTTTGGTAACTTCGCGGAGCGAGGATCATGAAATCGTTGCCGGATTGCATGCCGGGGCAGACGATTTTATTACTAAGCCGGCAAGCGCGGGAATCTTGATCGCACGGCTGAATGCGGTGCTTCGGCGCCAATCAAATCAATTGGTCACCAGTGGTGAGGAAAAGTTCGGCGAATATACCTTCGACGTCCCTAACCGAGAAGTGACACGCCATGGGCAGGTGATCGCCATTACAGAGCGCGAGTTCAAACTTGCGCTAGCGTTTTTCCGTAATCTCGGGCGTGCCGTGTCGCGCGATCATCTGATGCAAGCTGTTTGGGGGCATACCGAGGGCCTCGAATCGCGCACGCTTGATGTGCACACCAGCCGGGTGCGCGCAAAATTGCAGCTCAGCCCCGCCAATGGCTGGCGAGTAGGCACTGTTTACGGATATGGCTACCGGCTGGAAGTGGTATCGATGGGCGCAGCCGAGGATAGTAAATTATGATTGGAGCGCTTTTTCTTCTGGCGAGCGCATCATCCGGGTCTGAATCCGCGTCTGCTCTTGCGTCTAGAATTGCGCCTCCGCTCGCCGATCAACGCGTTTTCCGTTACGTAGTTCGCGAAGGTGACACGCTCATAGATTTCACCGCCCGGTACTTGATCGGGCCAGGCGCCATGCGCACCGTTGCCACTGTTTCTAACATGGGTGTGCCGCGCAAACTCCGCATCGGCGAAATTCTAGTGGTTCCCTATCGTCTGATGCGCCGCGCGTCTGTTGCCGGCACCATCGCCTCGTTCCGCGGGCCGGTTAAAGTAAACAATCGTGCCGCCGCTGCGAACGCCGTGATTGGCGAGGGCGCGCGGATTGTCACGTCGGTCGATGCGTCGGTCACTATTCGCTTTCCGGATGGAACCATCGCCACCATTCCTTCTAATAGCCAGATCCATGTTCTGCACCTTTCGCGCTACGTTTTAACCAATGAAGTCGATCGCGAGTTTCTGGTCGAGGAAGGCAGCAGCGACTGGCAAGTAACACCCGCCAAATCGCCCGGCGATCGCATGCGGGTTCGCACGCCGTTGGCGGTCTCGGCTGTGAGGGGGACCGAATTTCGCGTTACGTTTCGTCCTGATGGCGGCTTGTCCGGCTCAAGCGTGGTGAAGGGCGAGGTCGGCTTTAGCGGCGGCACACAGCCAGCTGTTGCGCTGCCGACAGGATTCGGCGCGGTCGCTGATGCAGACGCCAAGATCGACAAGCGCACGCTGCTCGCAGCCCCCACTCTGGTCGGCGACTTTGCCTTGCAAGAGGGCGCGAGCCTTACTTTCAAGGCGCGGCCAGTTGAAGGCGCGAGATCCTATCGCTTTATCGTTGCGCGCGATGCGGGTTTCGTTGATCGGGTGGCTGAATCGCGTGAGAATGCTCCGTCGGTTTCCGTGGCTGGGCTTCCAGACGGCGCTTATTTTGTCCGTTCTTCGGCGATCGATGAGATCAATCTTGAAGGGTTTGCAACCGATTCGTCCTTTGTGCGGCGGTTGAGCCCGTTGGTTGCCTTGTGGCCGCAAGTCGTTAACGGTAGCACAGTGTTTTCTTGGGTTTCGAATAGCCCTGAGTTGAAGAGTTTTGAGTTTACACTCTCGCGCAATCGCGACATGAGCCAGCCATTGCTTGGGTCCACGGCGTTGACCAAGAAAAGTATCAGCGTTTCAAATCTAAGGCCTGGAACGTATTATTGGAAGG
>JBBRXQ010000046.1:0-9976 GCA_038238515.1 Sphingomonadales bacterium
CCCAGATCGCGGCGGCCCAGATTGCGCGCTAGCTCGGCAACCAGATTGTGCTGGCCTTCGCTTTGCTGCTGCTCGCTGATTTCCTTAAAGAAACGCACCGTCGTCTTCCAATCGGCATCGCGCGCCACTTCGCGCACCGCCATCGTAAGCGGCGCACGATCAAACTGCGCGCGTTCCTGAGCTGAGGGTACGGTGCCCGAATCGGCCTGGAATTGCGGCAGGGGGCGGTTCAGACGCTCTAACGCAAGGAGGCCATAAAACTGATCTGCATAGCGTGCCGCCCCTTCAAACTGGGTCCGCGCATCGGCAACTTTACCTGCTCGGGCAATGGCAAGGCCCGCCCAGTAAAACCCCTTTGAGCGGGTTCCCGGTGTGCGCGCGGCGGCACCATAGCGGTAAAATAACCCAGCGGCCTGGACTGGATCGCCCAGCGACGAGAGCGCTTGCATGCCGCCCAGCCACATCAGCGAGGTGTAGTCATCGCGCAGATCGAAATCGAGCTGGCTAATATCCTCGCCGGTTACGAACGCATCGTCGATCCCCGCCGCGATCTGCACCGCGCCCCGCGCATTGCCGCTGGCCACCGCGCCGCGCGCTTGCGCAAGCAGTTCATTGACCCACTTTCCGCGATCAAGCGGCAGGTAGGCGAGCAGCGGGCGAGCGGCGAGCAAAGCCTGCGCCGCCGCGCCATTGCCCTGTTTGCGCAAGGCCCGTGCGCGGCTGTAAAGAAAACCGGGATCGCCATTGAGCGCCGCGCTTGGCGTGCCAGCCGCAGCGGCATATGGGTCGCCACCGGTAAGCGTGGCTAGCCGCGCAGCCTCGATCCCACGGCGTTCTGGGCTGACGCGAGGAAGCTGGCGCGCGGCCTGTTCGGAGGCACCTGCCCAAAGCAGCGCGTTCATGCGCGCATTCTGATCATCCTGTGTGAAGCTTGCGCTCCACTGCGCCAAAATAGCGGCCTCAGTGGCGTCGCTCATAGCGCCGCCGCGCCACGCGGCACGAGCCGCAGCCGTTGCTTCGGTCCGCCCAATGTTGCTCAGCGCCAGCGCATATTGGGCGCGGCCGGGGTTGGTCAGTGGCGGCGCACGGTCAAAAAAGCTTACAAGGCTGCGCGCTTCGGGATTTTCGCGCGCGAGCGCGTCCTCTGCGCGGCGGCGCAGCGTTTCTTCTTCGGGAAAGCTGGGATTTGCGAGAACAAAGGCAGCATAATCGCTAAATGAGAACCGCTCTGTGCCGGTCAACAGCCGCCAGCGATCAATTGCCTGAGCAATTGGCCCGCGGTTCGATGTGCTGAGCTGCGCGCGCGCGCGATCCCACGCCGCACCATCAGCACTGGCGTCGCTGGCGCGGCACGAGACGGAGGCCGCCAGGCAAGGCAGAACCAGAAAAGCGCAGCCAAGTCTGCGCAGCGCTGACTTTGAGAACGTGGTTTTTGCTTCCATGCTGGACATGATAGCGGGTGGCTCCTTATCAGGCGCTGAATGAAGCCTCGGACGCGGCAGGCGATTTGCCGGGGCCTTTTGGCTATGAAAGCGCTTGTGGCGCAAACTGAGGGATAAAGTCCATGTTTTCTGGCTCCATTCCAGCACTCGTCACCCCTTTTCGCGATGGAGCGTTTGACGAGAAGGCATTTCGGCGGTTGGTTGACTGGCAAATCGACAATGGTTCGTCCGCGCTATTAGCCTGCGGCACGACTGGCGAGGCATCGACGCTTTCAAACGCAGAGCATCACCGGGTGATCGAAGTGTGCGTTGAGCAGGCAGGCGGGCGGGTTCCGGTAATCGCGGGCTGCGGCAGCAACGATACCATGAACGCGCGGCTGCACATGACCTTTTCGAAAAAGTGCGGCGCTGCGGCGGCGCTTTGCGTGGCGCCATATTATAACCGACCGAGCCAGGCGGGACTTCTCGCGCATTTCAGCTATCTGGCTGAACATATGGATCTGCCGATCATCCTTTATAACGTGCCGGGCCGCACGGTGACCGATATTCTGCCCGAAACGGTGTGCGAACTGGCCAAGCGCTTTCCGGGCCGGATCGTGGGGATCAAAGACGCCAGCGGCGATCTTTCGCGCGTTACTGATCACCGAATGGGCATTGCTGGCAGTTTTTGCCAGCTTTCGGGCGACGATGAACTGGCGCTGCCCGCCAATGCCGCGGGCGCGGTGGGATGCATTTCAGTAACGGCGAACGTCGCCCCGCGCCTTTGCGCCGATTTTCAGGTGGCCTGCGCTGCGAACGATTTCGTGCGCGCGCGCGATCTCAACGATCAGCTCTATCCGCTGCACTATGCCATGTTTGAAGACGCTTCGCCCGGCCCGCTAAAATACGCGCTAACACGGGTGCATGACTGGATCACCGAAGAACTGCGCATGCCAATGGTGGCTTGCAATGAAACCGCGCGCAAGGCGGTGGATGCGGCGCTAGCGCATGCGGGGCTGGTTTAAGCAAGATTTACCCCTCTGCTTCCCTTCGCGAGCCACTTCCCCATTTGGGATTTCCAAAATAGGGAGGAACTAGTCCTCCCTATTTTCGCTCTTGGGCAGATGGGGAGGTGGCAGACGCGGAGCGGCTGACAGAGGGTTTTGCTGTCCCCCCTCAGCTCATTGACCAACCGTGGCTTGCGACCAGCGATTGCCCGGTCAGCGCATTGCTGGGGAATGCGGCAAAGAAAAGCGCGAGTTCGGCGATGTCGTCGACCGTGGTGAATTCGCCATCGACAGTTTGGCCGAGCATAACTTTTTTGACCACCTCGTCCTCGGTGATGCCAAGCTCTTTGGCCTGCTCGGGGATCTGCTTTTCCACTAGCGGCGTGCGCACAAAGCCAGGGCAAATGACGTTTGACCGCACGCCTTTGGGGCCGCCTTCTTTGGCGATGGTGCGGCAAAGGCCGAGCAGGCCGTGTTTGGCGGTGACATAAGCGCTTTTCAGCGGGCTGGCCTCTTTTGAATGGACCGAACCCATCAACAAAACCGCGCCCGAGCCTTTGGCATACATGTGCGGCAGCACCGCCTTGGTTGTTAGGAATGCGCCATCGAGATGGATCGCGAGCATCTTTTTCCAATCGGCAAAGGCGAACTGCTCGATCGGATTGACGATCTGGATCCCTGCGTTCGACACCAGAATGTCCACGCCGCCCCACGCCGCGACCACAGCAGCGACGCCCGCATTCACTTGGTCCTCGCTCGTCACGTCCATCACCACGGGC
Organism: Sphingomonadales bacterium; assembly: GCA_038238515.1. Taxonomy (GTDB): domain Bacteria; phylum Pseudomonadota; class Alphaproteobacteria; order Sphingomonadales; family Sphingomonadaceae; genus Novosphingobium. The sequence continues at coordinate 3,208 of JBBRXQ010000046.1, forward strand.
ATCGCCACGGGCATCGCCGCGCCGGGATGATCGGCATTGATCGCGTCTGCTGCGGCTTGCGCGGCCTCTAGCTTGAGATCGGCGATGGCAACTTTGCTGCCCGCAGCCGCATAGCGCTTTGCAATCGCGAGGCCGATACCGCTCGCTGCGCCGGTAACGATTGCGACTTTATCATTGAGGTTCATGGGCTTGCGTTCCTTTATTGGAGGATGGTTTAGGAAATTTGAGCGAGATCGAGTGTGACGATGCCGCAATCTTTCCACTGCCGCTGCTTCCAGCGCGGGCTGGCAAAGCTGCGTTCGACATCGCGCAGGCCCGATTTCCAGTGACCCTCGATCGTGGTTCTCGAAAATTCATATGGCTTGCTCTGGCTCTCATAATCTTCGCTGCGGTTGATCAGGTGCAGGACCATCACGGGATGTTCGCACGATTGCTGGGTCAGTGTTTGCAGATCGGGGTCGCCCGCAAATTCATCTGGCAGCTTTGCTGAGAGCCGAGCAGCGGCGGCTTGGAGTTCTTCGATGCGTTTTTGCAGATCGATGTTTAACCGTGTGCGACTGGAAAAGCGGATGTCCATTTCGCGCTGCGCAGCTTCGGCCAAGCTGCGCGGCATCATGCCGCGCGCGCTGAACAAATCGACCTGAAACACCAATAGCGGGGTGCTGCCTGTGGCCCCGTCGAGCACATATTGTAGCGGGGTGTTAGACACGATCCCACCATCCCAATATGGCTGTCCGTCAATGATGATGGGCGGCAAACCAGGCGGCAGCGCGCCGCTGGCCATGATATGCTCAGGGCCGATCAGCCGCTCGCGGTTATCGAAATAGGCGAAATTGCCTGTAAGCACATTGACTGCGCCCACGCTGAAACGGGTTGGCCCGTTGTTCAACAGATCGAAATCGACCATTTCAAGCAAAGTTTTGCGCAGCGGTGCGGTGTCGTAAATGCTGATCGATTCTGGCGAACCGGGCAGCGCCATTTGCGGGGGGATCAAGCGCGGGGTAAAAAAGCCGGGCACGCCCGTCATCGCCGCCAATTGCGCTGAAGCCTCGTTAAAAATTCGCCGCCCCCAGCCGGTGGGAAAGGGCGCGGAGAAAGGGAGGCGCGAGGAGGCCATCTTCCAAAACTCGCGCAGCCGCTGAGTCCGGCGTTCGGGCGGATTGCCCGCGATCAGCGCCGCGTTGATCGCTCCGATCGATATGCCAGCCACCCAATCAGGCTCATATCCCCCGGCGGACATCGCCTCATAAACGCCCGCTTGATACGCGCCGAGCGCGCCGCCGCCTTGAAGCACCAGAACGCAGGATTCGGATTTTGACTTAAGGCGGGGAGAGGGGTCATGCTGCTGCGTAGCCATAACTGTGACGTCCTGGTAAGGTTCTTAGTGCCCTAGCACGGCTTGCATTGTGCACCGCAACCTGAAGTTGGTGAGTATGGATAAGGTCCGCCCTCTTTCCATTCGGCTGCTCCGCGCCTACATGCGTGTTTATCATGGCCCGCCCAACCCCCGCCGCATTCGACAAAGTGAAGATCGTCGCCCAAAACCGGCGCGCGCGGTTTGATTACTTCATCGATGATGTGTTTGAAGCAGGCATTGTGCTGACGGGCACCGAGGTGAAGTCGCTGCGCTTTGGCGATGGTTCGATTGCCGAAAGCTATGCCGAGGTGAAGGATGGCGAGGTTTGGCTGGTCAATTCCAATGTCCCCGAATTCAGCCATGGCAATCGCTATAACCACGAGCCAAAGCGTCCGCGCAAGTTGTTGCTCAAAGAGCGCGAAATTTCGAAGTTTCATGGCGCGGTTGAGCGCAAGGGCATGACGCTGGTGCCGCTGTCAGTTTATTTCAACGGGCGTGGCCGCGCCAAAGTTGAACTCGCGCTCGCCAAGGGCAAGAACAATGCCGATAAACGCGCCACGACGAAGGACCGCGATTGGCAGCGCGACAAAGCGCGCATCATGCGCGAAAACGGGTAAGCTGATTCATCAGGCAGAAAGGGGTGTTGCAGCAAGATAGCGGCACGGCCCTGCTGGCGGACGGTAAACGAAACGGCTACGTGAAGCATGATGAAAAACAGAATGGTTTCTTGGGCGCACAATGCGATCCCAAAGCGCGAAGTCATGGAGCGCAACCGATTTATCCGCCCATTCGCGATGCGCCCTGAATTGTGGCATCTCAATCGGCGCTCGGTGCCGCGCGGTGTGGCGATTGGTTTGCTGGTGGGGATTTTTCTGTTGATCCCCGGTTTGCAGCTCGTGGGCGCCGCGCTGATGTGCGTGCCTTTTCGCGGCAACATACCGATTGCTGCGGCAATGACATTTTTGTCTAATCCGTTCACTACTCCGGTGATTATCGCGGCCGCGTTGTGGATTGGCAGCAGCTTTGGCTTTCATGCCGATATCGCCTCGTTTCAGGCGCTGGTGGCGAAGGGGGCGAGCATTGGAGAATGGGCGACGTGGCTGGTTTCTGATGCGGCGCCATCGCTGGTTTTTGGATTGTTCGTCATTTCGGTGATCGCGGCGGCGATCGGCTTTGTCGTGGCTGTGGTCGGCTGGCGTTTTTGGACCGCGAGCAAACGTCGCAGCCGGATTGCGCAGTCAGCTGCTTTTCAAAGCGCGCGCGAGTGACGGCTGCGATTGCCTTGCCAGAAGCCGCGCCGAGCCCTTGGCGCGCTTGGTTATTGATTGCTGGCGGAGCGCTGATCAGCGGCCTGTTGCTCTGGCTCGTTTCCGGCGAACCTGTCCTCGGACTGGCCTTTGTGGGCGGCTTTGTGCCGCTTGCAGGCGCGCTTTCGCTGGTGCAAAAGTCGCGTCCGGCGGCGGAGACTGCCGAATTTGCCGAACCCGATTGGTCGGTGACCCAGGCCGCGATTAACGAGGAGGACGCGGCCACCGCGATTATCGACCGGGCAGGGCGGCTGGCGTGCGCCAATGCCCGCTTTGTCGAATGGTTTGGGATTAACGCCGCGCCGCCGCGCTTGCCGCTGGAAGCACCGCAGCGCGATGTGATCGATGGCGCGGCCCGCGCGGCCTGGCGCGATGGCGCTGCAGATGTTGCGGTGATCGAGCTGCCGATTGGCCTGTGCCGACTTTCGATCAAACGTGCCGGGCGGGGCGAAGATTATCTGGTATGGCGCTTTGTGCCCGAGGCGCGCCGCGATTTGCTCACTGAGCTTGCCGGGCACATCAGCGGGAAACTGGGCCGCGTGCTATCGCAAGAAGGCTTGCAGGCCGCGCTGGTCACCCCTGACGGGCAGATCAAGGCGGCAAACCCGGCGTTTGTCTCGCGCGCGGCGGGCGACGCGCCCGGCGAGGTGATTGGCACCGATTTTGTGAGCTATTTTAGCTCTGACGAACACGAGCGCATTTTTTATTCGCGCGAAGGCATTGGCGGCGCGCCAGTGCGCTTTATTCATCTGCCCGCCGCCGATCCTGATAGCAATGCCGCGCTTGATCCAGCGCAAACGCCGTCACTTTTTCTGTTGATCGAGAACGAGGGCGGGCTAGGCGAAGCGCGCACCGGGCTGCCGCAGATCGAGGCGCTGCTCTCACGCCTGCCGCTGGGCCTGGCGATGTGCGACCGCGATGGACGGTTTTTGTTTGCTAATCGGGCGTTTCTGCGCGCCGCCGGGCATGAGGAGCCTGTGCCGCCGCCCTATCCCTCTGATCTTGTGATCCGCGAGGACAAGGGCGCGCTGGCCGATGCGGTGCGCCGCTATGCAGGTGGTTCAGCCAGCGCGGGCGATGTGGCGGTGCGGCTGCGGGCATCTCCCGAAGACCCGGTGTCGCTCAGCCTTGCCGGTGTGCGCGGGCTGGGTGAGGGCACCGTGTTGCTTAGCCTGAAGGATTCGAGCGAGGAAACCCGGCTGAAGCGCGAGATCGCCCAGGCCACCAAGATGCAGGCTGTGGGCCAGCTGGCGGGCGGCGTGGCGCATGATTTCAACAACGTGCTCACCGCAATCATCGGCTATTGCGACCTCATGCTGATGCGCCACACCCCCGGTGATAGCGACTACGACGATATTCAGCAGATCAAGGCCAATTCAAATCGCGCCGCTAGCCTCACGCGCCAGCTACTTGCGTTCTCACGCCAACAAACGCTGCGCCCCGAAGTGCTGCAGTTGCCCGATGTGGTGGCTGAGGTTTCCACGCTGCTCAAGCGGCTGTTAGGCGAGAAAATTCAGCTTGAGGTGATCCACGATCGCGATCTCGGCGCGGTACGCGCCGATCCGGTTCAGCTAGAGCAAGTGCTGCTTAATCTGGCGGTAAACGCGCGCGACGCGATGGCAAATCCGGGGGCCAATTCTGGGGCAAACATCGCAGCAGGCAGCAAGTCCACCGGCGTGCTTCGGCTGCAAACCAAGCGCGTTACCAGCGCCGACGTGCGCGCGATGAAGAGCGACATCCTGCCGATTGCCGATTATACGGCGCTGATCGTTGAGGATACCGGTCACGGCATCAATCCGGCGGTGCTAGGCAAAATTTTCGAGCCATTCTTCACCACCAAGGACCGGGGCAAGGGCACCGGCCTTGGCCTATCGACTGTCTATGGCATCGTCAAACAATCGGGCGGGTTTGTCTTTGTCGAGAGCGAATTGGGCAAAGGCACGCGGTTTTTGATCTATCTGCCCGTGCACGTGCGCGATGCCGCCGAAGTTGCCGAAGCCGCCGCGCAGGCCGCCATAGCCGCGCGCCCGGCCAAGCGCCGTCAATGGTCTGGCGGCGGGCGGGTGTTGCTAGTTGAAGATGAAGACACCGTGCGCGCGGTGGCGCAGCGCGCGCTGGCGCGGCAGGGGTTTGAGGTCGTCACAGCGGCAGATGGCGAGGAAGGCTTTGAAACGCTGACCCGCGAAATCGCCGCAGGGACCGAGTTTGATATCGTGGTCAGCGATGTGGTGATGCCCGGCATGGACGGCCCGGCAATGGCGCGCGAAATCCGCAAGGAACGCCCCGCGCTCCCGGTGCTGTTTATGTCGGGCTACGCCGAAGAACAACTGCGCCGTGACATAGACATTCCCAACATGCACTTCCTCGCTAAGCCATTCAGCGTGGCGCAGATCGTGGCGGCGGTGGAGGATGTGCTGAAGGGGGGGTGATTGGTTGCGGGTGAACCGTTTAGAGCTGCGCCAGCAAGGCGGGGCGCTCGCTGCTGACTTTCAAGAGCAGCTCGCCGAATAAGCCGTTGGCCCATGCAAACCATGTGCGCGAGAATTTAGCCGGATCGTCCTTGTCGAATGCTTCGTGCATAAAGCCGGTTCCAGCGTCGGTGGCAACAAGCTGTCGGATGCAGCTAAGGATTTCGGCGTCGTCGGTGCTGGTGAGGCCGCGCATGATGATCGCCAGCGGCCAGATCCGATTAACTGAGGTGTGCAGGCTGCCGATGCCCTCGGCAGCCCTCCCTCGAAAGTACCAAGGGTTGGCATCGCTCAGCGCCATTGCGCGGGTTGCGCGGTACACAGGGTCAGACGCGTCGCACCATCCCAGCCACGGCGCCGAGAGCAAGCTGGGCGCATTGGCATCATCAAGCAGCATGCGGCTGCCGTAGCCATCGATTTCGAACGCGAAGATGCGGCCATGCACCGGATCATCGATTATGGCGTGCTGGCGGATCGCGCTATCGACCTCGTCGGCCAAGGCGATGGCGCGATTGGCCAGAGCAGCGTCTTGCGTCACATTCAGTGCGATCTCGGCCAGTTGGCGCAGCGCGACCACGGCCATCATATTTGACGGGATCAGGAACGGCAAGACGCAGGCATCGTCCGATGGGCGGAACAGCGAGGCAATCAGGCCAACCGGGCGGGTTGGCGCGCCGCGGCCTTCGTTGGGCGCGGTATCCTGCGCGCGGTCGGTTACGCGCTTGAAGCTATAGGGCCCGAGCGCCGTTTTACGCTGCATGACGACGAATGTATCGACGATGCTGTGCGCCGCCAAAGTCCAGCGCGCATCAAAGCATGAGGCATCGCCAGTCGCCTTCCAAAACTGGCTAGCAAGCCGGACGGGATAGCAGAGCGAATCCACCTCAAACTTACGCTCGAACACCTCGGGCTTCATCACCGTGCGATCGCTCCGCCAGCCCGCGCCCGTTGGCCCGCGATTAAAGGCATTGGCGTAAGGATCGATCAGGATAAGATCGGTCTGTCGATTTATCACTCCCGCGATCATCCGGCGCAATGGCGCGTCTTCGCGCGCAAACCGCAGGTACGGCTCGATCTGCGCCGCGCTATCGCGCAGCCACATCGCATCGATATCGCCGGTGATGACGAACGTATCGGGCCTGCCTTCATCGCTGCCCAGCGAGACGGTGGTGTCCAGCGTATTGGGATAGCAATTTGCAAAGAGCACGGCGGCGCGGCGCTGAAGCTCAGACCCTTGGAGGCGCAGCGACATCGCATCGATCGCCTGATCTACCGCGCGGCTGCGAAAGCGGCGGCTTGCCGGGGCAGGGCGGCCAAATGCGAGCGAATCAGCGGCGGTTTGTTGCGCCAGCGCAGGCGAGACTGCGGCGCTGGCGGCGAGCAATCCGCCTAGGGCGATCACAGCACGGCGCGTGGGTTTAAGGTTTGCGCTGTCGGTGCTGTTGTCAATCATGTCTAAAACCCGAACTCGCACTCCTTCTCCCATCGAGGGGGAAGGTGTCTCACATTATCCGGTAATGGAAATCGTAGGCGCTTGCTTTGGCGTCGCGGGCGTGGATGAGCATTTCGCCGCGCGCGCCGGCATAGGCGCCGGTGCCGCCGACGATGGCGAGCGCGCTGTCTTTGCCATCATAGAC
>JBBRXQ010000047.1:0-9779 GCA_038238515.1 Sphingomonadales bacterium
ATGAAGCGGGCGGCTTTGTCTTCTCCGCAGGGAGATGGCTCGCTTGGCGCAATCGTGGCCACTGGGGCCGCGTCTGAGGATATGTCTGTCGATACAGCAGAAACATCCCCAGTCGCGGGCTGCCCGCAACCGGCGAGAAACAGGCTGAGCACGATGATTCCGCGCGGCAGCACGGCACAGGATCGCATTGCACGTTGTCCTAAATATATCTCCAAAATGGAGATAGTTCATTCAAAGACTTCGCGCCACAACGATTATTGAATTGAAAAATAGTCTTTTTTGGATGGGCTAACCAGCGTGGTCAGCCCATCCGAAGCCCGCTTAGTTCTTTGCCTTATCGACGAGTTGGTTGGCACCGATCCAAGGCATCATTGCGCGAAGCTGAGCGCCAGTCTTTTCGATCGGATGCGCTTCGGCGGCCTTTCGCGCGGCCTTTAGCTCGGGCTGTCCAGCGCGATTATCGAGTACGAACGCTTTGACAAAGCGGCCCGACTGGATGTCGGCCAGCACGCGCTTCATTTCGGCCTTGGTCTCATCGGTGATGATGCGCGGGCCGGTGGTTATGTCGCCATATTCGGCGGTGTTCGAGATCGAATAGCGCATGTTGGCGATGCCGCCTTCATAGAGCAGATCGACGATCAGCTTGGTTTCATGGAGGCATTCGAAATAGGCCATTTCAGGGGCGTAACCCGCCTCGACGAGCGTCTCGAAACCGGCCTGAATGAGGTGGGTGATTCCGCCGCAGAGCACGGCCTGTTCGCCGAACAGATCGGTCTCGCACTCTTCTTTGAAATTCGTTTCAATAATTCCCGAGCGCCCGCCGCCAACGCCGCTGGCATAAGCCAGACCCACATCGTGCGCGTTGCCGGTGGCATCCTGATGCACCGCGATCAGGCAAGGCACGCCGCCGCCTTTGACATATTCGCTGCGCACGGTGTGGCCGGGGCCCTTTGGCGCGATCATGATCACGTCGATATCGGCGCGCGGCTCGATCAGGCCGAAATGCACATTGAGGCCATGCGCAAACGCCAGCGCCGCGCCGGGCTTCATATTGGCATGCAGATCATCGGCATAAATCGCGGCCTGATGCTCATCGGGCGCAAGCACCATGAGGATATCGGCCCATTTGGCGGCATCAGCATTGCTCATCACCTTGAAACCAGCCGCCTCGGCTTTCTTCGCAGTGGCTGAGCCAGCGCGCAGCGCGATGGCCACATCCACCACGCCCGAATCGCGCAAATTCTGCGCATGAGCATGGCCCTGGCTGCCATAGCCGAGCACAACAATCTTCTTGCTAGTGATCAGATTGAGGTCGCAGTCGGCGTCGTAATAAACCTTCATGTCGTTCCCGTTCTTGATTTTTGGTGAAAGATAAAATTCTCAGGCCGCTTCAGCGCCTCTTATCATGCCGACAATGCCGGTGCGGCCGACTTCGACGAGACCTAGTTCCTTCATCAGCGATACAAAGCTGTCGATTTTCGATGGAATGCCCGTGAGTTCGAACACAAAGCTCGAGGTGGTTGTGTCGACTACTTTGGCGCGGAAAATTTCGGCCACGCGCAGCGCTTCAACCCGGTTATTGCCCGCGCCCGCCACTTTGACCAAGGCCAGCTCGCGCTCGACATAGGGGCCAAGCTCGGTGAGATCGATCACTTTGTGCACGGGCACCAGCCGTTCAAGCTGCGCATGGATCTGGTCGATCACTTCGGGCGGCCCGTGTGTAACGATGGTGATCCGGCTCAGTTCGTGGTTGTCCGAAATGTCAGCCACGGTCAGGCTGTCGATATTGTAGCCGCGCGCGGTGAACAGTCCGGCGATCTTGGCAAGTATGCCCGCCTCGTTGTCAACGGTGATGGTCAGGACGTGGCGTTCCTGCGCGGTGTGTGCGATTTCGGTCATGTTACACCAGCGCCTTGGCGGCGTCGTCCATCGTGCCCGCTACGCTGTCGCCGTAGAGGATCATGTCGGTATGCGCAGCGCCGCTGGGGATCATTGGATAGCAATTGGCCTCTTTGGCGACGAGGCAATCGACAAACACGGGGCCGGGATGATCGATCATCGCCTGAATGCCCGCATCAAGCTGGCTTTCATCCTCAATGCGGATGCCCTTCCAGCCATAAGCTTCGGCCAGCTTGACGAAATCGGGCAGGCTATCTGAGTATGAATTCGAATAGCGGCTTTCATAGGTCAGTTCTTGCCATTGGCGGACCATCCCCATCCATTCGTTGTTGAGCACGAACACTTTCACCGGCAGGCGGTATTGCGTCGCTGTGCCCAGCTCCTGGATGTTCATCTGGATCGAGGCGTCGCCCGCGATATCGATCACCAAAGCATCGGGGAAGCCAAGCTGCGCGCCGATGGCGGCGGGCAGACCATAGCCCATCGTGCCGAGGCCGCCCGAGGTGAGCCACTTGTTAGGTCCGTGGAAATGGAAGTACTGCGCCGCCCACATCTGATGCTGGCCCACCTCGGTCGAGATGATCGGATCGCGGTGCTTGGTAAGCTCGTAAAGTCGCTCAACCGCCAGTTGCGGCATGATCGCCGAGGCGCGGCGTGGATAGGCAAGGCTCTGGCGCGCGCGCCATCCATCGATCCGCGCATACCATTCGGTGAAGTCGGCCTTTTCGCAGCGCGCCTCTTTCCAGCCAGCGATGATCTGCGCGAGTACATGCGCGCAATCGCCGATCACTGGAAGATCGACGCGCACGGTTTTGTTGATCGAGGCGCGATCGATATCGATATGGATTTTCTTGGAATGCGGCGAGAACGCATCGAGCCGCCCGGTGACCCGGTCATCAAACCGGGCGCCAATGCACACCATCAAATCGGCGCGGTTCATTGCCATATTGGCTTCATAGGTGCCGTGCATGCCCAGCATGCCGAGCCATGCCGGATCGCTAGCTGGAAACGCGCCAAGGCCCATCAGTGTGGATGTTACCGGCGCGCCGGTCATCGCTTGAAGTTCGCGCAGCAGGCGCGCGGCCTCTGGCCCCGCGTTGATCACCCCGCCGCCGGTGTAGAATATCGGTGAAGTTGCAGCGGCAAGCATTTGTACGGCTTGCGCAATTTCAGCGCGGCCCGCTTCAACCTGCGGATCATAGCGATTGCGCCGCTGCGATACTGGCTCAGCATTGGTAACCGCTGCGATCTGCACGTCTTTGGGGATGTCGATCACCACCGGGCCAGGGCGGCCTTCGGTGGCAATGCGGAATGCCTCGTCAATCGTGGCGGCAAGCTGATTGGGGTCTTTGACCAGATAGTTGTGCTTGGTGCAGTGGCGAGTGATGCCCACCGTGTCGCATTCCTGAAAAGCGTCTGAGCCGATCAGCGAGGTTGGAACTTGCCCGGTGATAACGATCAAGGGGATCGAATCCATAAACGCATCGGCAATGCCCGTGACCGCATTGGTTGCGCCCGGACCAGAAGTAACCAGCACCACACCTGGCTTGCCAGTAGCGCGCGCATAGCCTTCGGCGGCATGCGCGGCGCCTGCTTCGTGCCGCACAAGGATATGGCGGATACGGCTTTCGCCGAAGAGCGCATCATAAATCGGAAGAACCGCGCCGCCGGGATAGCCAAAGACGATCTCGACGCCCTTGGCGACCAGACTTTCAACCAAGATTTCCGCGCCAGTGCGCCCGCTTTTCACGCTGCTATTCCTTCAATACCAAAACGGGGTCATACCGTCTTGAATGCACTTTGCCAAAAAAAGATTGAGCCCGGGGCAGGGGCAGGTCTGCGCCGGGCTTTGAAATGATGAGTTGGAGATACGAGACATAAAACATCATGTCAAGCGCCTAAAATTGAAATAAAGATGCTGTATTTGGCGCGCCAGTGGAATTTTCATATCCAATGCGCGGCCAATGCACCGGTGGCTGGTTGCGCAGCCAGGTGTATTGGCGCTTAGCATAGCGGCGGGTGGCCTGCTGCCCGGCGGCGATGGCTTCGGTCTCGTTGATCTCCCCGCGCAGCAGCGCAGCGATTTCGGCCACGCCGATAGCCTGCATCACGGGCAGCGCAGGATCGAGCTTACGCGCGAGCAAAGCCTCCACTTCGGCGATTGCGCCGCCATGCCACATCGCCTCAAACCGCAGATCGCAGCGCGCATAAAGCCAAGCGCGATCGGGCATCAAGATAACCGGGTGCAGCGCGATTCTTTCCGCAATGCCGCCTTCGCGGGTTGCCTGCCAAAAGCTGAGCGGGCTGCCGGTGGCGCGCACCACTTCGAGAGCGCGCATGATCCGCGCGCTGTCTGCGGGGGCGAGCAAGGCAGCTTGCTTTGGGTCTTCCTCGGTCAAGGCCGCATACGCCTCGCTCACCGGCAAAGCCCGCACAGCGGCGCGCACTGCTGGGTCGATGGGCGGAACAGGCGCGATCCCATCGAGCAGCGTGCGCAGATAAAAGCCAGTGCCGCCCACGAGGATCGGCAGCGCGCCCGCGCGATGCGCGTCGGCAATTTCATGCGCGGCGGCGGCGGACCAATCGGCGGCGGAGCAGGCGGTTGCCCCGTCCCATGCGCCAAACAAGCGGTGCGATATGCCGCGCGTATCATCGGGCCTGGGCCGCGCGCTCAGGACGGTAAGGTCGGCATAGACCTGAGCGCTATCGGCGTTGATGATCCGCGCGCCGCGACCTGCGTTTGTTTCCGCGAGCGCGAGTTGCACTGCAAGATCGCTCTTGCCGCTCGCAGTTGGCCCTGCGATGAGCGCGACATTTGGCCTTGCGGCTGCATTTTCGGGAGAATGACCAGTGCTCATTGCGCGGCTGATAGCAGAGCCAGACACACTTGGAGACAATCTCTCGCTCGCGATGGAAATGATCGAGGCGCAAGGTTGGGAAGTTGCGGGGGCGGGAATGCTTGAAGAAAGCGATGTCGTGCTTGAACTAGAGCTGATCGAAGGCGATGGCACGCCTCAGGTGGTCGACGTCCGGCGCATCCTCGAGCAATGTTTTCCGCTGTGCGATCTGCTGATGTCGCGCGCGCCGATTGCGATCCCGCGTTTGTTTGTGTCCGACATGGATTCGACCATGATCGATGCTGAGTGCATTGATGAACTTGCTGACTATGCGGGGATTAAGGCGCAGATCGCGGCGATCACCGAGCGCGCGATGCGCGGCGAGCTCGATTTCGAAGCCGCGCTGCGCGAGCGAGTCGGCTTGCTCAAAGGTTTGCCTGAGGCGGCGATTCGCCAGTGTCTGGACGAGCGCATCCGCCCGATCCCCGGCGCGCGCACGTTGGTGGCCACGCTGAAGGCGCTGGGTTGCCATACCGTGCTGGTGACAGGCGGCTTTCATGCTTTTGCCGATCCGATTGCTGAGCAGCTTGGGTTTGACCGCGTGGTTGCCAACGGGCTGGGCATTCTTGGTGGCGCGTTGACGGGTAAGCTCGTTGGCGGGATCGTTGATAGCGGGGTTAAGCGGCAGATATTGCTGGAGGAAATGGCGCGGCTAGGGGATGGGGCGACCAGTCTGGCCACTGGCGACGGGGCCAACGACATCCCAATGATCGAGGCCGCCACTCACGGCATCGCCTATCGCGCGAAACCCAAGGCGCGCGCTGCTGCCGACGGCTGGATTGATCGCGGCGGTTTGACCGCGATTCTCGAGCTGTTCGCGATTGCGCGCGATAACTGGGTAACCGATTGACGAGATATTTACATTGATGTTAGTAGTGGGTTCGGACGCAAAGCTTGGAGCCCGCTCGTGAACGCAATTACTGCCACCTTTAAAGCCGATGCACTTGCACCATTGCCGCTATTTGATCCGCGCCGCCCGGTGTTGAAATTGCGCCCGCGCAAGGCACTGTATCATTTTGGCGAACTGCTGAAAGACAAGGAAAACACCAAAGAGGTTTTCCATATCTTTGAAGCGCTGCCTTGGCTTGGTTTGCGCGAAGCGGGTCAGGCATTTCTTACTTCATCGCGCGGCAAGGAATTGCGCGCGCGGGAGCCTTTTCTTCCCGCGATTCTCGATGATCACGAGGCGCTGCGCCGCATGCCTGCAGGTTCGCTGGCGCATGCGTATTGCGATTTCATGGAGCGCGAGGGCCTCTCAGCGCAGGGCTTGGTAGATGAATTTTCTGAGTTTGCGGTGCATCACCCCGATTATCAAGACCAATTCAAGTGGTATATGAACCGGCTGCGTGATGTGCATGATATGCTTCATGTTTTAACTGGATACGGCCGTGATGCGCTAGGCGAGGCATCCGTGCTGGCGTTCACCTTTAGTCAACAACCTGCGATCGCTAATGTGTTTATCGCTTACATGGCCGGGCTTAATATCCGCAAGCAAGTGCCCAGCCGCGCGCCTGTGCTGAAAGCGATCCGCGAAGGCCAGCGTCTGGGCAAAGCTTGTCCACGCCTGTGCGAGCAATCGATCACCGATCTGCTGCCGCTTCCGCTAGAGGAAGTGCGCCGCAAATTGAATATCACGCCAACGGTGCATTATGCGCAGGCACACAAAGTGTGGGCCGGGATGAGCGTCGATCCTTACGATTTGCTGGGCCAGAAAGCGGCATAAGAACCCCTCCGTCTCGCTTTGCGAGCCACCTCCCCATTTGTGCTGCGCAAAAATGGGGAGGACAAGCCTAGTTCTCCCCGTTTTGGCGAAGCCCAAACGGAGAGGTGGCAGGCCGAAGGCCTGACAGAGGGATTGCTTAGCTCTCCATCCAATCACGGAAGAAGCTGTCGCTGGCTTCGCGAAGGGCGGTGAGTGGGACGCTGAGGACGGCGTTGCCCGTAACAGTGCCGATCTGCGCCGCGTTTTCGAGAAATTCATCCGGCGCAGCGGTGATGATGTATCGGCCCTGATCCTCGCCGAAGGCCGCCGCCGTATCGAGCGGAATGGACAATTCGCAGCCCAAGTTTCCCGCAAGTGCCATTTCCGCCAGAGCGACTGCCAAACCGCCATCGCTGATGTCATGAACGGCTGTGGCTTTGCCCATCTCGATGAACGAGCGGACATCTGTGCCCGATTGCTTCTCGGTTTCCAGATCAACCGGCGGCGCTTGCCCTGCTTCACGGCCCGCAATCTCGCGTAACCATAGCGATTGGCCAAGATGAGTGCCCTTGCCGCCGATAAGCCAGATCGCTTCACCCTCAGCCTTAAACCCGATCGTCGCCATCTTGGTGTGATCCGCCAGCAGCCCCACACCGCCAATCGCGGGTGTAGGCAGGATCGCGGAGCCGCCGCCGGTTGCCTTGCTTTCGTTATACAGCGACACATTGCCGCTCACGATGGGATAATCGAGCGCGCGGCAGGCATCGGCCATGCCGTTTAGGCAGCCAACGATCTGCGCCATGATTTCGGGGCGCTGCGGGTTGGCGAAATTGAGGCAATTGGTGATTGCCAGCGGCAATGCTCCGACCGCGCTGATATTGCGGTAAGTTTCGGCGACAGCCTGTTTGCCGCCTTCATACGGATCGGCATAGCAATAGCGCGGGGTGCAGTCGGTGCTCATCGCCAGCGCTTTTTGCGTACCGTGGATGCGCACGACTGCAGCATCGCCGCCCGATTTCTGCATCGTGTCCGCGCCGACCTGGCTGTCGTATTGCTCCCAGACCCAGCGGCGCGAGGCGAGGTCGGGGCAGGCCATGAGCTTGAGCAGGTCCGCGCCGATATCGGTGCTTTTGGGAATGTCGCCGAGCGGCGCGACATTGGCCCATACTTTATACTCTTCGGGCGAGAGATAGGGCCGATCATAGAGCGGAGCGTCGTCTGCCAATGGGCCCAACGGAATATCGCAAACCACTTCGCCATCGAACTCGAGCACCATGTGGCCCGTATCGGTCACTTCGCCGATCACCGCGAAATCAAGCTCCCACTTCTTGAAAATCGCTTCGGCCATTGGCTCTTTGCCGGGCTTCAGCACCATCAGCATGCGCTCTTGGCTTTCCGAGAGCATCGTTTCGTATGGCGTCATGCCCTCTTCGCGGCAGGGCACGGCGTTCATATTGAGCCGCAGCCCTGCGCCGCCCTTGCTCGCCATCTCGACCGAGCTTGAGGTGAGGCCCGCCGCGCCCATGTCTTGGATTGCCACGATGGCATCAGTTGCCATCAGCTCAAGGCAGGCCTCGATCAGCAGCTTTTCGGTGAACGGATCGCCGACTTGCACGGTTGGGCGCTTTTCGTCGCTGTGTTCGTCGAAATCGGCGCTGGCCATGGTGGCGCCGTGGATGCCATCGCGCCCGGTTTTTGAGCCGACATAGACAATCGGATTGCCGATGCCGGTGGCGGCGGAATAGAAGATGCGGCTTTGATCGGCCACGCCCACGGTCATCGCGTTGACCAGGATGTTGCCATCATAGGCTTTGTGAAAGTTGGTCTCGCCGCCGACGGTGGGCACGCCAACGCAGTTGCCATAACCGCCGATGCCCGCGACCACGCCTTGCACCAGATGCTTCATCTTGGGATGATCAGGACTGCCAAAGCGCAGCGCGTTCATGTTGGCCACCGGGCGCGCGCCCATCGTGAACACATCGCGCAAGATGCCGCCCACCCCGGTCGCCGCGCCCTGATAAGGCTCAATATAGCTGGGGTGGTTGTGGCTCTCCATCTTGAAGATCGCGGCGAGCTTGGTGCCATCCGGGCCATCACCAATGTCGATTACACCGGCGTTTTCGCCCGGCCCGCAGATCACCCAAGGGGCTTCGGTGGGCAGTTTTTTGAGGTGAATGCGGCTCGACTTGTACGAACAGTGTTCGGACCACATCACGGAGAAAATGCCCAGCTCGACATGGTTTGGCGCGCGGCCTAGCGCGCTCAGAACGCGGGCGTATTCCTCTTCGGAAAGCCCATGGGAGGCGACGATATCTGCGGTGATTTCGGACATGAAACGCCCTTAGCGGCGCAAGGCGCGCAAGGCTAGAGTGCCCGGCTTCTGATCGCGCGGGTCGATTGCAGGCCAAGCGCGAGCGCGGCGACCAGCGCATAGGCGAACAATGCCGTGATCGGCTGGCTAGCGCTGACTTCGGTGGTGCGCGGGCCAAACCAGTCGACCGATTGGGTCAGTGCCATCACCCCGCCGAATGCGCCAAGCGCAAACCATGCCCGCCGCGAGGTCGGCTGAACGACCTGCGCATAAGCGGCCAGCGCGCCGAACGCCAAGGCGAGTTCGAGAGGTTTTTCGATCAGCGGCACATTCCATAGGCCAAAGCCGAGCAGCGGCGGGCTTCCGGCAAGCGTGAGATCGGGGCGGTGGACCAAAAGATCGACAAACCAGTGCGAAAGCACCATCGCCGCCGCAATTAGCGCCGCATCCAGCCGCCGCGCGGCAAGCCATACCAATGCGGCAAACGCGAGGGCAAAACCGGCAGAGCCCAGCAGGCTGTGGGTGTAGGGCATATCATACAAGTCGAGCCAGTTTGATGCTGTCGCCCCCGGCACCAGCCTGAAATGTTCGATACCGAGCAGCGCAAAGGAGAAGAATGCAATGTCAACAAGCTGAACCGCGATGACCATGGTCACAAGGCTGGGCGCGCGGCGCGACCGCGCGGCGATGAGCGCGGGCGCATAGTGTCCTATAAACACTGGCAATCTCCGCAATTCATCAGAAGCAAATGTGGAGATTGCCTCAAGCGGCGAAAGCGCGCGCAGCCATGGCCGCACAATATGATGCAGCGGCGGTGGCAAAGCTTCCCCAGCAAATATCGATGATCGTCACATGAACCGGCCAGCGCGCGAGCGTTGCCTGATTGGTCAGATCATAAGTCATATAGCATAATGCGCCGAGCAGCAGACCGTTCAGAACCGCTATGCCGCCACCATCGGCCAGCGCAGGA
>JBBRXQ010000048.1:0-9591 GCA_038238515.1 Sphingomonadales bacterium
GCTGCCGAGGATCCGGTGCTGCAGCTTTACACCTCGGGCACGACCGGCAATCCCAAAGGCGCGGTGCTGAGCCAGTATAACTTCTTTGGCCTGCGCAGCGCGGCGATCAAAGCGGGGCTGCCTTGGTCCAAATGGGATGCTGAAGAGTCGATTCTAGTGTGCATGCCATGCGCGCATATCGGTGGCACTGGCCTTGCCAAGATGGCATTCGGGGCGGGAGTGCGTGCGATTGTCCAGGCAGAGTTTACCGCCGAAGGCGCGCTGACGGCCATCGGTCAGGGAATTACTCGGTTCTTTATCGTTCCGGCAGCGCTACAAATGCTGATCCAGCACCCCTTGGCGGCATCCACTAATTTCAGCCGCTTGCTCTATGTGCTTTATGGCGCTGCGCCGATCCCACTTGAGCTTTTGCGCCAAGCCGTGAGTACAATCCCGAATGCGCAGTTCATGCAGATGTATGGCATGACCGAAACCACCGGTACGATCTGCGTGCTGCCGCCGTGGGACCACGACATGAATGGCTCCGATCGTATGCGGTCAGCTGGTAAAGCTGTTCCCGGCGTCGAAATACGCATTGTTGATGGTGAGGGCCGCGAAGTGCCGTGCGGCGCCGTCGGAGAGATAGAAACGAGATCTGCCGCCAACATGCTGCACTACTGGAAGTTGTCCGAAGCTACGGCGAAAACACTGAGCGCGGATGGCTGGGTGCGCACAGGCGACGCGGCTTATATGGATGCCGATGGCTATATTTTCATTCAGGACCGGATCAAAGACATGATCATTTCGGGCGGAGAGAACGTGTATCCCGCCGAAGTCGAAAGCGCGATCTATGGCCATCCACAGGTCGCCGAAGTCGCAGTGTTTGGTGTGCCCGATGCCAAGTGGGGCGAAGCGGTTAAAGCCTGCGTGGTGGCGCGCGAAGGCACGCAGGTTGATCCAGATAGTGTTATCTTGTGGGCGCGCGAGCGCATTGCTGGTTTTAAAGTTCCCAAATCTGTTGATGTGATCGCTACGATGCCGCGCAATCCTTCGGGCAAGATTCTGCGCCGCACCTTGCGCGATCCCTATTGGGAAGGAATGCAACGCCAGATTAACTAGCGCGGAAGCGCAGCTTTATGGTGCAGGTTAAGAGCAAGTCTCGGAAGCTATACTTCTAAATGTGAGACTGTGCGCTGCAATGCCAGCTTGTGCTCACGCCATGCGATGATCAGCCCTGCAGCGATCACCAATGGCGCACCAATCCACGTGGACGGCGGCGGCAAGTTTGCGAATATGACCCAGCCCCACAAGGTTGCCCAGACCAATTGCGAGTAGTCCATGACGATCACGCTAGCGACGTCGCCATAGCGCAGCGCAGCGGTCATCAAGAGTTGCGCAAACAGGCCAGTCAGTCCGATCCCAGCAATCATCGCCCATCCTGCAACGTCGTGCTGCGCTCCAGTCCAGAGCGCGAACGGGGCCAGGGCAGGGGTGCAGAATGCTGAGAACCAAAAGACGATCGTGATCGGCTCCTCAGTACGGCCAAGATCGCGCAGCTGAATCGAAATCAGCGCCACCATGAACGCCCCGCCGATGCCCATGCAAAGTCCAAGCAGCGGAAGTTGCGCGCGATCAGGTCCAGCGATGATCAGGATGCCGCTAAGCCCCAGAAGCACCGCGCTCCATCGCCATTTCCCCACGCGTTCGCCTAAGAGCAGCACGGACAAGACGACAGCAAAAATCGGCGCTGTAAAGCCAAGCACGGTTGCTTCTGCCAAAGGCAGAATTTGAACAACGCCCAGAGTTAAAAACATTCCGGTGCCGCCAATGAATGCGCGGCGCGCATGGATCAAGGGTCGCTTGGTCCGCAGCCTGGAAAGCCCCCTGCTCGCCGCAAGCCATATGAAAATGAGTACGCCTGGAATCGCTTGGCGCCAAAACAGCATTTCAGGAAGCCAGATGCCTCGCTCGCCGCTAAGTTTAATAAGAAGCAACAGGCCCGAAAGGACCAGCATCGCGGACAAGCGCAATCCAAGCGCGAGCATTGGTCGTTGCTGGGTCGGCATAAGTGGGGCCTTAGGCTAACCGCTCATGCAGACAAGCGGATTAGAGGCACGCATCCAAATATGCTTGATCAAACCCAAACATGCGGGCCTTCTCAAGCGTATAGGGGCGCAGGCCTGAAGGTCGAAATTCCCCAATAATCTTGCCGTCTGGAGTTTCATCCAGATATTCGAACTTAAAGAGTTCCTGCGTCACGATCACATCGCCTTCCATCCCGATCACCTCGGTAATGTTAGTGGTGCGGCGCGAACCATCCCGCAGGCGCTTAACCTGAACGACTAGATCGACGCTTTCTGCGATCTGGCGCGAAATAGCTTCCTTCGGAATTTTGATGTCGCCCATCAAGATCATGTTTTCCATACGGCCGAGGCATTCGCGCGGGCTGTTGGCGTGAAGCGTGCACATCGAACCATCGTGGCCCGTGTTCATCGCTGCCAGCAAATCAAAACATTCCGCGCCGCGAATTTCGCCCAAGATGATCCGGTCAGGACGCATACGCAGCGCGTTTTTTACCAGATCGCCAATGGTGATGGCGCCTTGGCCTTCAAGGTTTGGAGGACGCGTTTCGAGCGGCAGCCAGTGCGGCTGCTGCAGGCGCAGCTCGGCCGCGTCTTCAATGGTTAGCACGCGCTCGCCCGGATCGATCATCTTGGAGAGCGCATTAAGCATGGTCGTTTTGCCCGAACCCGTGCCGCCCGAGATGACGATGTTCATCCGGCAGGCACCTGCGATTTTGAGTGCCGTGGCCATCTTGTCTGACATCGAACCAAAGTCGCGGAGCATGTCGATCGTGATCGGCTTCTCTGAGAATTTACGAATTGAGATCGCGGTGCCGCGCAAGCTGAGCGGCGGCACGATGACGTTAACGCGGCTGCCATCTTTGAGGCGTGCGTCAGCCAGCGGTGTGGTCTGGTCAACGCGGCGACCGACTTGGTTCACAATGCGCTGCGCGATCTGGAACAAGTGGCTCTCATCGCGGAACCGGATTGGCGCCAAGACCAGCTTGCCCTTCTTTTCGATATACGTCTGTTCAGGGCCATTGACCATGATGTCAGTGATGTCAGGGTCGTTTAGCAGTTCTTCGAGCGGACCAAAACCGAGCAACTCGTCGATCAAAACTTTCTCAAGCGCAAACTGCTCACGCCGGTTTAGCGTAACTTTGAGCTCGGCTAGCACTTCCAAGATAATAGGGCGGAACTCTTCGGAGAGTTCTTCCTTGCTTAGCGTGGCAGCAGCTTCGGGATCGACGCGTTCAAGCAAGCGCGGGAGCACCTGTTCCTTGATTTTGTGAACCGATGCTTCGAAGCCCTCGGCCTGATAATTGCCATCGTGGACCGCATTGGCGCGGTCAGAAAGCCGGGTCAGCGCGTCTGACTTGTTAGGACCTTGATCGGCGGCCAGATCGGTGTTTTCCATCGTTGGCAATGGCGGAAATTGCTCGCCACCTTGCGCTGGAATCGCCGGAGTTGCCGCTGTTTCGCCGGATTTCATCGGACCTGCGACGCCGAACGATGGACGCATAGCTGAGCTGCTTCCACCGGTTCCAGGTTTGCGACCAAATGCGCTCATGCAGAACTTCCCGCTTTTTCAATGATGATATTTGAACCGATAAAAACCTGTTCAACATTCTCAGATGTGGTGAATAACGCTTAAACCTTCAGGAATTACTAAGGTCGGCGCAGAACGCCATGAGGGTCGGCTGGACGATTGGCAAACACGCTAAATTTGCAGGTTATTGCTGACCATTGAGTATCCCAAGTGACGCGTTCAGGAGTTGCGGCAAGCGTCACTTGTACTGAGTAAAAAACGAGAAATCAGGCGACATCGCAACGGGCCATGGGCCGTTCCAGCATGGGGCCGGTTCGCGGACCGGGGTAACCGTGGGCTGGGACGGGCGGATCAGAACTGGCAGTCGACCGTATGCCGAAATATAGGTTACATAACCCATCGGGACGACGCCGTAGTACCCACATCGAACTTGCGGAGACGCTGGTAGAAAGACTGCACGCGCGGTTTCGCCCAAAGGTACGGCAAGGCCAACGATATAGACAAAGAGGGCGATCCTTCGCGCAGCCTGCAAATTTGGCATGTTATCAGTCGGACGATCCTGCAAAATTGCGGCAATCGTGATCGCAATGATAGCGATAGGCGCGATCCCCGCGCGCATCATGAAATCGATCGACTCTCCTACTCGCGCAAGCGGAAGGATCAGCATGAGTGCCCCAGCGATCAAGACCGTGACTCGGTCCACCGACCAGTGCCCATACGAAAGCCACAAGACGGCCAGAAAGGGTAGAATCTCAAACGAGTAGAACGCAAGGTAGTTAAGCAGCGGAAAATGAGCCGTGCCTGTGGGAACTTCAACAAATCCGGCTGATAGATAAAGCAATGATGGCACAGCGAGCATCGAGGCCGCTGCAGGCAGCGCGATGTCCGCGCCACTAATCCGGCGGCGAAGCAAGCTCTCGATTCCAGCGTACGCAACAAATGGAACGACACCGAATACAGCCAGCGGCGAGAGCAGCGGAAGAGCGGGCACAATCAGCAACAGCGCATGAAGCGGCAGCATTCCCTTGCGCCACAGCAGAAAAAAGACGGCACCAAGCCAGCCAGCAAGCGCATGTTGCGGCACCCAAAACGCGAGGGTCAAGTTGGCGGTGTATTGGAACCCTGACCAGGATTCGAGATGCGCTTGAAGGTTGGCTCGGACCAGAATGGCACCGAGGATATCCATGCCACTAAAACCAGTGACCAACAAAAGCGTGATTAGCCGTCGGCGGCCTGGCTGGAAAAGAGGTGCAGCCAACGCAAGTATTGCGGCCAGAAGCGCAGCATTCTGAGCCAGCATAGCGATTTCAGCGGCAGCTTGACCGCCCAACTTTCCAACAAGCGCCGGCAACAGGTAAATGCCCACCGGACAACGCAAAACGGTAAGCCCATGCCCTGTGTCATAGGCCCAAGGCCAAGGATGAGTAGTCAGGTCGTTCAGAACAGCATAGCGAACTTGCCAATCAGTGTTCGCGTAAAAAAGGCCACCCTCGCCGCCCAACAGAAACACGGCGAATGCAAAGGCGAGCAAGCCGGCAAACGTCTCGCGGGAAACCGCCCCAACAGCGCCCCAATCACCAAACCGGGCCAGCGCCGCACACAGCAGCACGGAAATACTCGCCCCACCGACAATAACGAGAGGCGGTTGACCCAAAAATGCCAGAAGTAGCACCTGACTGAGCAGAAGCCACCCAGTGACACCAACAGCGAGCGTGCGCACTGCGATTAGACGCGCGCTTGATGCTTCGCCTGTCACGAGTTGCGCCGTATCTCCGGGCGGAATTTGTGTCATAAGCATTAGCCGAGAATTAACGAATAACGCTAAAAGAATGGTTAATTGTTTCTTTCCCCCGCAGTTATAATTCTTGCCATGAGATGCAAGGGCAATCTTACAGCGCGCGAGCCGCGCTTCGGCACCATCAATATGCATTAGCGTTACAATGGTCGCATTATCGGTGCTAGTTGCGGTTGCTATAATTGGCCACTTCAGCGGGATATCCTAGATTCCTGCTGCGGTGCTGCATTGGACGGTTTCGGCCAGGTGCGCCGCAGTTGCAGCTCTGGCGACCGGTGCCCATGCACTCGTCTATCTAGCAACAATGCGCGCAGTCCCTGCAACGATTGCCCCGATGGCCTGCGTCCAGTTGCCCATGATGGGACTGCTGGGTTTGCTGATCCTTAGGGAGCAACTCGGCGCAACTGCGTTGGCCATGGCTGCAATTATTGTTGGTGCTGGTCTATATTCAAGGCGCTCTTGTTTAATCGCACGTAAGCCACGCGGACCCGCATAACGATCCATAAGACACGTGCGATTGAACTATGAGGTCAACCCGAGCATGCTTTGAGATGGCAATGAAGGACAGCAGCAGAAAAATTGCATACTTATGCGTGGTGAAATGGCCGCCAAACGGTTCTAAGGGTGTTTGGCATCGGTGGGCGCCCGCCCAGTTATCATTGGGAGATCGACCGCAATGGCCGAGAAAAGCTGCTCTGCCCTGCTGTTGTTCGGCGCTACAGGCGATCTTGCGCGGCGGATGCTTCTGCCATCGCTTTATGCGCTGCATGAAGATGGGCTCATAGATCCTGACTTGCGCATTATTGGCACGGCACGCTCAAACCTTGACGATGATCAGTTCAGGACTTTTGCCAGCGCGGCTTTGGAGGAGTTCTTGCCCGCCGATCGCAAAGATGAGGCAAGGCTGGCCAGCTTTCTCGAACGGCTTCAATATCAGCCACTCGACGCATCCAAACTTGATGGTTTTGCCAACCTTGCAGCCAAACTCGGAGATATTTCTTGCGGGCTTTCGATTTTTTTGTCGACCGCGCCAGGGTTGTTTGAAGCGACAATCGCAGGATTGCGAAGCACGGGGTTAGCAAGTGAGGGCGTTAGGATCGGTCTTGAAAAGCCTCTCGGAAATGATCTTGCATCAAGTCAGCGGATCAACGATTCTGTTGCTGCAGGGTTTGCTGAGCGCCAAATTTTCCGCATCGATCATTATCTGGGCAAAGAGTCGGTGCAGAATCTAATGGCACTGCGCTTCGCCAACATGTTGTTCGAGCCGTTGTGGAACAGCGCGAACATCGATCATGTACAGATCACCGTGAGCGAAAGCGTCGGTCTTGAGGGACGCAAGGGTTTTTACGATGATACCGGGGCCCTGCGCGATATGGTGCAGAACCACATGCTCCAGCTCCTCGCGCTCACCGCGATGGAGCCGCCGCGCGATTTTGACGCGACCTCGATCCGTGATGAAAAGGTCAAGCTGCTACGCGCGCTCCGCCCGGTTCTGGCTGCCGAAATGGTGCGAGGTCAGTATGGCGCGGGCGCTGTAAATGGCGCGGGCGTCGAAGATTATGTCACGGACCTAGGGTCTCCTTCAGACACAGAGACATTCGTGGCGATAAAGGCGCATGTCGACAATTGGCGCTGGCAGGGTGTGCCGTTTTACTTGCGCACCGGCAAACGACTAGCGGAACGGCGCAGCGAGATCGTCGTCCAGTTTAAAAGCGTGCCGCACAACATCTTTTCGGAAAGAGGCGGCAAGCTGCGCGCGAACCGCCTAGTCATCCGGCTTCAGCCCGAGGAGTATGTGCGGCTTCAAGTCATGGCTAAAGAGCCTGGTCTTGACCGGAGCGGCATTGTCCTGCGCGAGGTTAACCTGGATCTCTCGCTAACCGAGGCTTTTGCCAAAACGCGCCGCCGAATCGCGTATGAGCGCTTGCTGCTAGATCTTATCGAAGGCGAGCAGACCTTATTTGTGCGGCGCGATGAGGTTGAGGCACAGTGGAAATGGGTCGATTCCATCCGTGCCATCTGGGCCAAAGGCGAACACGAGGTAAAATCGTATGCTTCGGGAAGTTGGGGTCCAAATGCCGGGATCGCGCTGACCGAACGCGATGGGAGAAGTTGGCATGACTGAGGTGCGTTGGGCGCAGCAAGGTGGCTTAGCCGGGGCCGCGGACCGGATCGCTGCAGCGCTGGCAGTTCCGGGTCCCAAGCGGTTTGCCTTTACCGGTGGGTCGACCCCCGCCAAAGTTTTTGCTCTCCTGAAGGGTCGCGACCTCGATTGGTCCAATGTTACGATTACGCTGACAGACGATCGCAAGGTATCAAACGATCACCCGGCAAGCAATTTTGGCAAATTGCATGCGGCGTTGGGCAAAACCGGCGCCAGTTTCGAACTGCTTGAGGAAGGGCGCAAGGTTGCTCCGTTCGATTTGGTTTGGCTCGGCATGGGCGAGGATGGTCATGTAGCCTCGCTGTTTCCGCATATGAACGCAGTGATCCGGCCGGGGCCTTGTGTTATTGCCACTACGCCGATCCCGCTCCCACCGGAAGCGCCGTTTGACCGCCTGACGCTCAACCGCCGCGCGCTCAAAGCCGCCGGGGAGATTATACTGGTGGTTACCGGCACATCGAAAAAGGCGCTGATCGAGCGCGTGCTGGCTGGCAGCGACGCTTACCCCGTCTCGGATTTCTTGCGCGGTTTTGGGCCGCCTGTCACAATTTACTGGAGCGAATAATGGCCATAAACCCAATTGTCGCCAAAGTTACGGACCGCATCATCGCGCGTTCGAAAGTCAGCCGTGCGGCATACTTGGCGCTGATCGATCGCGCGCGCGAAGCAGGGGTCAATCGAGACGCGCTATCTTGCGGGAACCTTGCCCATGGTTTTGCGGCTTCGGGCGAGGACAAGGCAGTTTTGCGCGGTGGACGCGCACTTAATATCGGGATTGTTACCGCGTATAACGACATGCTCTCGGCGCATCAGCCGTATGGTCGTTACCCGGAACAGATCAAACTCTTTGCGCGAGAAATTGGCGCAACGGCGCAAGTCGCGGGCGGCGTGCCAGCCATGTGTGATGGCGTGACACAGGGGCAATCCTCGATGGAATTGTCGCTGTTTAGCAGAGATACCATCGCAATGGGAGCCGCCGTTGCGCTTAGCCATGGAATGTTTGAGGCAGCGATCCTTCTGGGCATTTGCGATAAGATCGTGCCGGGATTGCTTATCGGCGCGCTGCGCTTTGGCCACCTGCCCACTATCCTCATTCCGGCTGGGCCCATGCCCACTGGCCTTGCCAACAAGGAAAAAGTCCGAGTGCGTCAACTCTTTGCCGAAGGCAAAGCTGGGCGTGAAGAACTGCTTGAAAGCGAGAGCGCGAGCTATCATGCCCCGGGAACGTGCACATTTTATGGCACTGCCAATTCCAATCAGATGATGATGGACATGATGGGGCTGCACATGCCCGGCGCCAGCTTCGTCTCTCCGGGCACGAAGTTGCGCCAGGAGTTAACCCGCGCCGCGGTGCATCAAGTCTCCGCAATCGGATGGGATGGCGCGGATTACCGCCCGCTAGGGCGATGCGTTGATGAAAAAGCGATCATCAACGCTATTGTCGGGTTGCTGGCGACCGGCGGCTCGACCAACCACGTGATCCATTTGCCTGCGATTGCGCGCGCAGCGGGAGTGCAGATCGACTGGGACGATATGGACGAGCTTTCACGTGTCGTGCCGCTGATCGCCAGCATTTATCCCAATGGCTCAGGCGATGTGAACGGGTTCGCGGCGGCGGGGGGCATGCCCTATGTTCTGCAAGAATTGCTTGGTGCTGGGCTGGCACATGGCGACATCCCCACGGTGTATGGCACCTCGCTAGCTGATGGCGCGCAGCAGCCGGTGATCGAAAGTGAAGCGCTGGTGTGGCAACCGGCTCCTGCGGTCAGCGGAGATGAGAGTATGCTCCGCCCAGTCTCAGCGCCGTTCCAACCAGAAGGTGGCTTTCGCCTGCTACTCGGCAATCTGGGGCGAGGCACAATCAAGGTAAGCGCGGTTGAGCGGGCGCGTTGGACCATCGAGGCACCATGCCGGGTGTTCTCCGATCAGAACGCGGTGCTGACCGCGTTCAAAGCAGGCGAGCTTGAGCGCGATGTGATCGTGGTGGTTCGCTTTCAGGGCCCCGCTGCCAATGGCATGCCAGAACTGCATAAATTGACCC
>JBBRXQ010000049.1:0-9489 GCA_038238515.1 Sphingomonadales bacterium
ACTGCGCGCGCGCGCAGCAGGAAATGCATTTTGCGCAGCGCGAAATAGTGAAACTGGAATGAAAGATGCGGGGTGACAAAGTCATTGGGCGCCTGCTCATGCTGCAGCACGATGTTCAGCCCGATTGATTCCGCCCCAGCCTCATGCGCGCCGCGATTGGCGGCTTCCATGATCGATGGCCCGCCGCCCGAGCAGATCACGAACTGGCGCTTGCCATCCTCCACCACCGCGCATTTGCTGGCGATAAAGCCCAGCTTGCGGGCCTCCTCATAATAGTGCGCCTTGCCCGCCAGCCGCTCGGCTATGGCCTTTTGCGCAGGCGTGGTCGCCGCCGCGATCCCGGCCGCCGCCGCATCGGGCGAGGGGATGCGCGCCGAGCCATAGACCACCAGCGTCGATCCGATCTGCGCCTCATCCAGCAGCATTTCGGGTTTGAGCAATTCCAGCTGAAAGCGCACCGGGCGCAGCTCTTCGCGCAGCAGGAAATCGACATCGCGGAAAGCGAGGCGATACGCCGGGTCTTGCTGCTGCGGGGTCAGGCCCGCGTGCGCCTCGGCAAACGCCGCCTCTTGCTCGGCCGGATAGAATTTGCGGTCGGTCAACTCGTGATTGGTTTCATCTTCGGTCATGGCTTGCCATGTCGCGCGGGCAGCGCCAAATCGCAATCAGATATCGCACGGGCACCCGCAAAATTGGGCGTGCGCTTGCTGACAAGGAATGCATGACGTTGGCCGAACCAGTCGCAAGCGCAGATCGGATGCCGATGGTCGTCGCCGCGCTGTATCAATTCACCCCGTTTGCCGATTGCGCAGCCTTGCGCGGCCCGCTTTTGGCCGCATGCCGCGCGCATGGGATCAGGGGCACAGTGCTGCTTGCGCGCGAAGGGATCAACGGCACGATTGCTGGCCCTCCGCCGGGCATGGCGCATGTGCTCGATCATATCCGCGCGCTGCCTGGCTGCGCGCAGATCGCGGTCAAATTCTCAGAATCCGCCGCCATGCCGTTTCACCGCATGAAAGTGCGGCTAAAGCGTGAGATCGTTACCATGGGCCAGCCTAATATCGATCCCCTCGCCAGCGCAGGGACCTATGTCGCGCCCGCCGATTGGAACGCGCTGATCTCCGATCCGGGCACGATCGTGATCGACACCCGAAATGATTATGAAGTGGCGGCGGGCACTTTTGTGGGTGCGATCGATCCGCAAACCCGCGCCTTCAGTGATTTCCCCGGCTGGTTTCGGGGCGAGCGTGAGCGATTGTTGGGCAAAGGCGAAGGAGAGGGCGGGGGAAAGCCGCCCAAAGTTGCCATGTTCTGCACCGGCGGCATCCGCTGCGAAAAATCGACCGCGTTCCTCAAGGCGGAGGGCGTGGAGGAGGTGTTCCACCTGCAAGGCGGCATCCTCAAGTATCTTGAAACCGTGCCGCCCGAGCAAAGCTTGTGGCAGGGCGAATGCTTCGTCTTTGATCAGCGCGTCGCGGTGGGCCATGGCCTTGCGCCGGGAACCCACGTGCTGTGCCACGCCTGCCGCCGCCCGGTTTCCGCCGCCGATCAGGCATCGGCGCTTTATACCGAGGGTGAAAGCTGCCCATCTTGCCACGCCGAACGCACCGATGAACAGCGCGCCGGATATCGCGAACGCCACCGCCAGGAACAACTCGCCGCCAGCCAAGGCCGCACCCATGTCGGCGATGCAAACCGCGAGTAAGCCGGCAGCTCCATGCAATCCCGCCGCATGTACGATAATTTCACGGCTGGCCGATTTTGGCCCATCTCAGAATCGATCACTAAGTTCTTTTGGGGTCACAATGCTGCGGCATTGCTCCCTGCTCCCTGCTCCCTCCTGGGGTTGGGCCAAATCGGCACAGTGGTGCTGGGTGATCCTACCTCATCAAGCGCTACACCAATGTTTCGCGCATCGCATCTTCGAAGGGAACCCACGCCGCCCCGCTTTCGATCTTGGCGACAAGATCAGGATTCGCGATGAACGCTCGGCCCCAAGTCACGAGATCGAGCAATCCAGCTTCGATTTCACCTTGCGCTTGTTCTGCATTGAGCGATGCGCCGCCGATCAGGACGCCGTCCCACATGGGGCGAACCATCCTAACGATCCTGCCTGCAGTATCGAAGTAGTTTGCGTTCGCACAGCTGATATCCAGTGCAACCAGCCCACGTTCGCGAAGCGCGGGGATGAAAAAGGCGAGCATTTCTTCCAGATCAGGCCAATCATACAGGCCACCCATGAAGCGTGAAGGCGAAATTCGGGCGATGACGTGCTTGGCTGGAACCGCCTTCAACACAGCTTCGATTAGTTCCAGAGCAAAGCGGCAGCGGTTTTCGACTGAGCCGCCGTAACTGTCAGTGCGATCATTAACCCGCGCATCAAGAAACTGATCGGCAAGGTAGCCATGGCCAACATGGAGCTCCACTGCGTCAAAACCCGCAATCTCGACCGCACGACGTGCCGCGTCTGCGAAATACCCATAGATGCTTGGCATCTCATCCGGAGCCAGCGCGCGGGGGTCGCCATATGGCTTGCCGTTCTGCCGGTTTGTGCCAGCTGCCGCGACATTGGTCGAACTGACAGGCTGCACCACGGTATAATCGCTGTGGGTGATGCGGCCAGTATGCCAGAGTTGGCAGGCGATTGCCCCGCCCGCATCATGCACCGCGTCGACCACTGGGCGCCAGCTTTCGGCATGCGCATCGCTTGCGATATAGGGGGCATTGTTCCAGCCGTCGCCGCTCTGGTGAACCAGCGTGCCCTCCGTCAAAATAAGGCCCACGCCGCCAGCTGCACGCTTCCGGTAATACTCGGCCATGGCCGGCGTTGCGAAATGGCCATCGGCGGCAAAGCCGCGGCTCATGGCGGACATCACAGTTCTATTGCGCACGGCAATGAAATCGGTGCGATCTATTGGCTGCATTAGGTTTGTCATCGAGGATGCTCCAAGCGGTATTGGTCAAAAAACGGATCGTTGAGATAGGCATGCAGCGTTGCCCGCCATGGCCGCTGCAAATTGGCATTTTCCTGGGTCAGTCGATCGCAACTCAGGATCGCGGCATCGGGTCTGCGGCCAAGTTCGCTCTGTGAGACCAGCGATGCGTCGACCGTGACAATGTTAAGGTGCCCGGTCCAGCCAAGCGAAATGCCAATTTCTGCCGCCAGCTCGGCAAAACTAGCCTGACCGATGCACGCCATTTGATAGCTGCCGCTGGCACCGCGATTGACCAGATGGAGCGAGTTAGCCGCCAAATCCTGTGTCCAAGTTGGCTGCCATACGCGGTCACCAACTTTGAACTCCCGTTCACCGCGCTGCATCGCAGCCCACATGGCCGGAATGATGCGACCGACAAAGTTCTTGTCTGCTGATGCTCCGCCGAAAAATCCTGCCATTTTGATAATGAGCGCACTGGGTATCTTATCCAGCACAGCCTGTTCGGCAGCATATTTAAGCTCGCCATAAAATGACAAAGGCCGGGGCACTTCATCTTCGGGGATGGGATTAGTGCGACCATCGTACGTGAGAAACGATTGCGGATACAACAGCCGCGCCCCGCTTCTGACGGCGAGATCAGCGACGTTTTGAGTCCCTTGTATGATTGTTTCGCGCGCCGCATCGGGCTCACGAGCGCAGCCTTCGACATCGACCCGCGCGGCACAATGTACAATCCAACCACCTTGCACCCACTCGGCCCATTGATCCAATGCGCCAACATCGCGAACGTCGAGTTGATCTTTGCCAAGCGCGCACACCTCAAATTGCGGCATCATCGAGCCTTCTCGACGCATGGCCATACCGAGCATGCCATTGCCGCCGGTCACTAAGATCCTGATCTTATTTTTTGTCATCTGAGGCGTCCGCGCCGTAACATTTTCTTCTCGCTTGCACTTTGTTGGGCCTCAAGACACTTGGTTTGCTAGCTGCGCACTTTGAGAGAAGTATAACTCGCTGAGCGGGGTGATCCCTTTTCAGTCCTCATGGCGGAAAGTCCCCTAGCAGTCATAGAACCGATGCGGCAAGCAGGAGCCGCAGATCATCGGCGATGTGGCGAGGTGGGGTCGACATCGCCGAGACGTCGTCCTACGCAGCGCTTGATGAGGTTCATTTTGTCGCTGAGGCTCTTGGAGCGAATGCTTATGCCCGCGTTGGGAATGAGCGCGGCTTGGCGGCAAGATTGGGTATGCAAATGATAACCTCACCTCTAGGGACAGCGCGGTTTCTGCCATCTGCATCTACAGCCAAGACGCCGCAAAATGGTTGCAGGTCAAATGGTTGCAGGCCAAATGATTGCAGGCCAAATGATTGCAGATCGATGCGAAGGCAGTTTTGATGGTGTCCGTGGGCTTTGCAGCAAAACATGTCTTAATGGCCGAAGGGCTGCTTGAAGTCCGATCTCCCGTCGCTATTGTCATCGTGGTCGACGTTTGATGAAGCCGATCAGATTGGGCCGATCCGAATGGCTCCTGTTCTTTATCCTGATTGCTGCGTTCTATTTGCGCATTTCCAGCATCCGTTTCGGGCTTCCAGCCATGAACGATCAGGACGAACTGATATTCGAGCTTGGCGCACTCAAGATGTTGCGGGGGGCCACACTTAATCCGGGCTGGTTTGGACACCCGGCAACCACCACGATGTATTTGCTGGCCATCATCAATGCAGCGGTCTTCGCCTTCACCTTGCTCACCGGGCGCATCGCATCAGCGTCTCAGTTCGGCGATCTGGTCTATGCCGATCCGTCATGGATTATCTTGCCTGGGCGGGTGGCCATGGTACTCTTTTCGCTTGGCACGATCTGGCTCACCTATTCGCTAGCGAAACGGTTTTTTGGTGAGCGGGCAGGGCTAGTCGCCGGAATTATGCTGGCGCTAAACCCTGTTCATATCAATTGGTCGCAGATCATCCGATCAGACATGATGGGCTGCTTCTTTATGTTACTTTGCATGCAATCATGCTCGTCGATCGCCGTATCTGCAAAGTGGCGTGACTATCTTTTCGCCTCGTTGTGGCTGGGTTTGGCGGTCGCGACAAAATGGCCCTTCGCATTGACCGGCGTTGCGATCGGCACGGCGACCTTGTTTGCGGTGCGAGCGGGTTTGGCCCCCGCGCGCGAAGCGACAATCCGTATGGTAGCGTCAGGCGTGTTAGCGGTCTTCGTTTTGTTCGCGGCATCCCCCTATTTGCTGCTTGATTACCCAACTGCTTTGCAAAACATGCAAGGCGAAGGTCAATTGCACCATGTTGGTGCGAACGGCGGAAGCTTCTGGTTTAACCTGGAGTGGTATCTTCGCGGGGCCCTGCTGTGGGGGATTGGTGTGATTGGTCTAGCTTTGGCAGCTTTTGGCAGCTTGCAGCTTTACCGGCGCAAACTTGCGCTGGCGATTATTGTGCCCGTCGCAGTAGCTTTCCTAATCTTGATTGGCGCGCAGCGCCTGATCTGGGAGCGCTGGTCGCTGCCACTGATGCCGCTTGGTGCGATGTTGGCAGCTTGGGGCCTTGTGCGGCTGGCGGAACTGCTCACACGGCAACCGCGCTGGCCCCAGTGGACCGCGCCGGTTGCCATTGCTGTGCCCATTGCTTTGCTGATGGCGATGGCAGGCTTACTGCTCTTGCGCGATTTTTCCGATGCCCGCGCCCGCATGAACGACACGCGCCAATTGGTCTCGGCTTGGGCCAAACAGCATATCCCGCCGGGAAGCCGCGTGCTGATCGAACACAATGCCTTCGATCTGATCGGGCAACCGTGGACTTTGCTTTTTCCTATGGGCAACGCTGGCTGCGTCGATGTAGTGGCTCTCATCCATGGCCGTGCAGAGTATGCAACGATCGATCAAGCGCGCGGCGGACAAGCCATTCTCGACTTTGGTACTTTGCCGCCAGCCCGGCGCGCCGATTGCAACGCTGATTTCGCGCTTGTTTCGCACGAGGATGATTATCGCAAAGAACGCAGCTTGTATGGCTCTGAGTATGCGGCTTACCTCGCCATGTATAAAGCGGGATCTATCACTGCAACGTATCGGCCGATTGCTGGGCAGATAGGCGGGCCACCAATGGTGATTGTTGACCTCAGGTCTCGCCGGTTGTCCTCGCTCGTTCGGCGATAACGCGAATTACTTCGGGCTACTGGCAAGTTCGGCTTGCATCATCCGCCGCATCTCAAATTTCTGGGCTTTGCCGGTGACAGTCATGGCAAATGATGCCACGATCCGAACATGGCGCGGCACTTTGTAATGTGCGATGCTGCCCTTGCAGTGGCCCACCACATCATCAACTGTCAGTTCAAATCCGGCCTTAGCGATCACCCAGGCGCAGACTTCTTCGCCGTATTTCTCGTCGGCCACACCAAACACTTGCGCATCGGCAATGCCTTGGTGGCGCATCAGGAATTCCTCGATTTCGCGCGGGTAGATGTTTTCGCCGCCGCGAATGATCATGTCCTTGATCCGCCCGGTGATGCGCACGTAGCCTTCTGCGTCCATCGTCGCGAGATCGCCTGAGTGCATCCATCCCTCGGCGTCGATGGCCTCTGCCGTGCGCTCGGGATCCGCCCAATAGCCCGGCATCACGCAATAGCCGCGCGCGCAATATTCGCCTTGCTCGCCCAGTGGCAAGGTTCGGCCCTCGGCACCGATGATCTTTGCCTGCGCATGCGGGTGCACCCGGCCGACGGTTTGAGTCCGTTCGGCAAGGGGATCATCAGTAGCGGTCTGCGTAGTGATCGGACTGGTTTCGGTCATCCCATAAGCAATCGTCACTTCACGCATATTGAGCTTGTCGATGACCTGCAGCATGGTTGAAGTGGGACAGGGCGAGCCCGCCATGATCCCTGTGCGCAAGGTTGAGACATCGTACTGATCAAGATCCGGATGGTTCAGGATCGCGATAAACATCGTCGGCACGCCATAGAGCGAAGTGCAGCCTTCAGCCTCTACGGCCTCTAAAGCCAGACGCGGGTCAAACGCCTCACCGGGATAGATCATCGCCGCACCACTGGTGAGCGCGGCAAAATTACCCATCACCATGCCAAAGCAATGATAGAGCGGCACCGGTATGCAGATGCGATCGGCTGGCGTGTATTTGACTGAGCGCCCTGTAAAATAGCCATTGTTGAGAATATTGTGGTGCGTCAGAGTGGCACCCTTGGGGGATCCAGTGGTGCCGCTGGTAAACTGGATGTTGATCGGATCGTGCCTGTCCAGCTGCGCCGCCGCGCGCGCTAGGCGGCCCGCGTCCGGCTCAGCGCGCAGCCCGTTCCAAGGCAAGAAGCCATCGTGGACGGTATCTCCCAGCGAAACCATCAGGCGCAAGTGCGGCAGATTTTCGGGTCCCAGCTCGCGCAATATGCCGATATAGTCGCTGCTTTTGAACGAAGGCGCGCAAATGACAACTGAGCAGCCGACCTTGTTGAGCGCGTAGGCGACCTCGGACGCGCGATACGCTGGATTTATCGTGACCAAAATCGCTCCGATCCGCGCGGTCGCATACTGGATAACGGTCCATTCGGCGCAATTGGGTGCCCAGATGCCCACCCGCTCGCCTTTGACCACGCCGCGATCCAACAGGCCAGCAGCCACGCGGTCTACCTCGCCATCAAGTGCGGCCCAAGTCCAACGTAGGGTCTGATGGCGTGATACCAGCGCCAGTTCTTTGCCCCAACGACGCGCCGCAAGCGTCAGCGCTTCACCGATGGTGGTTTCTAGCAGCGGTATTTCGGTGCTGCCTAGCGCGACTGACAGTCCTGTCATGGATGTTCTTCTCCCTTTTGCCGCTGGCTTGTTGCGCCGGGCCAATGCCTTGCATCACTCCAAGCCACGATTTGCTTATCATTTAAAGGTGCTAGATAGCAGGCGAATCCACAAGGGAAATGCCTCATGTCAGCTACCCCCGCTCTCGATTTTGGCTTGCCCGAAAGCGCGCTGATGATCCGCGATGCCACCGCGCGCTTTGCCGATGAGCAGATCGCGCCGCTCGCCGCGCGGATCGATGCCGAAGATTGGTTCCCGCGCGATCTGTGGCCCGCGATGGGCGCACTCGGCCTGCATGGCATCACGGTGGAGCCCGAATGGGGCGGGCTGGGGCTGGGCTATCTTGATCATGTTATCGCGGTGGAAGAAGTCAGCCGCGCCTCCGCCTCGGTCGGGCTCAGCTATGGCGCGCATTCGAACTTGTGCGTTAATCAGATCCGCCGCTGGGGCAATGATGAGCAGAAGGCCAAATATCTGCCCAAGCTAATCTCGGGCGAGCATGTCGGCAGTCTCGCCATGTCAGAAGCCGGGGCCGGATCGGATGTCGTCTCGATGAAGCTGCGCGCTGATAGTGTGCAAGGCGGTTTTGTGCTCAACGGCACCAAGTTCTGGATCACCAATGCCACCTATGCCGATACGCTGGTGGTCTATGCCAAAAGTGCGCCCGATGAAGGCAGCCGGGGCATCACCGCGTTCCTGATCGAAAAGGACATGCCCGGCTTCGCCATCGGCCAGAAGATCGACAAGATGGGCATGCGCGGCTCGCCCACGGCCGAGCTGGTGTTCGACGATTGCTTCGTGCCCGAAGAAAATGTGATGGGCCCGCTGCACGGCGGCGTCGGCGTGCTGATGAGCGGCCTTGATTACGAGCGCGTGGTGCTGACAGGCATCCAGCTTGGCATCATGCAGGCCTGCCTCGATACGGTGATCCCGTACCTGCGCGAGCGTAAGCAATTCGGCAAACCGATCGGCGCGTTTCAGCTGATGCAGGCCAAAGTGGCCGATATGTATGTCGCACTACAATCGGCGCGGGCTTACACATATGCCGTTGCGCGCGCCTGCGATGCTGGGCAGACCACGCGCTTTGATGCGGCGGGCGCGATCTTGCTGGGCAGCGAAAACGCATTTCGCGTTGCGGGCGAGGCGGTGCAGGCGCTGGGCGGCGCGGGCTATACCAAGGACTGGCCGGTGGAGCGATACTTGCGCGATGCCAAGCTGCTCGATATCGGCGCGGGCACCAACGAGATCCGGCGCATGCTGATCGGGCGCGAGCTGATAGGGGCGGCGTGATGAGCGGTCCGGTCCTTCCCACCAGCCTCGATCCCGCCAGCCCCGAAGCGCAAGCCCGGGCCGCGCATAACCGCGCGCTGGCGCAGGAATTGCGCGCGCGCGTGGCAAAAGCAGCACTGGGCGGAGCCGAAGAATCCCGCGCGCGGCATGTGGCGCGCGGCAAGCTGCTGCCGCGTGAGCGCGTGGAACGCCTGCTCGATCCCGGCTCGCCGCTGCTCGAAGTGGGGCAATTGGCCGCAAACGGGATGTACGGCGATGAAGTGCCGGGCGCAGGGATCATCACCGCGATTGGCCGCGTATCGGGCCGCCAATGCATGATCTTTGCCAACGATGCCACGGTCAAGGGCGGCACATACTTTCCGATGACCGTGAAAAAGCATCTGCGCGCGCAAGAGATCGCGCAGGATAACCGGCTGCCGTGCATCTATTTGGTTGATAGCGGCGGCGCAAACCTG
>JBBRXQ010000050.1:0-9399 GCA_038238515.1 Sphingomonadales bacterium
CAGACTGCCTTGCCAAGCTCGCCGAATATGGCTGCCACATCGCGCAAGGCTGGCATATCGGAAAACCAATCGATGCACGGGCATTTAGAGAGCGGTGGATCGATGCTGGTCCAGCAAACGCAGGCTCGCTGGCGGCGTAGCAAATTTCGCGGCTGCGCCTAAAAAACTGTCCTACATTGTCGGCGGCTGGCATAGCGCAATTATGATCGCCGACTTCCCCATTATTCTGCATTGCGCGCGCCCACAGGCCTCTTTGCTAGCCCGCGCGGGCCCGGTTGACACTTCCTCTCTGGACTGTGTCAACTTCGTCAACCAAACCGCAAAATCGCCTCGCCAAAGGGCAAATCTTGCGGCAAGACCGCCAAGCCGGGACGAACAGCCTGGGAGTGCAGGCACGCATGACGATTGAGGCCGCAGCGCCGGGATCACAGGCTTTCGGCGCGGCGATGCTGGGCCGTTTTCGCGGTTGGCTTGATCGCAGCCCGGTGGCCTTTTCGGTCTATGGCGGCCTGATGGCGTTCGGCACCTATTTTGCCATGTATGCCTATCGCAAGCCATTTGCCGCAGCGAGCTTCACCGATGTTGCCGCTTCGCCCCACATTCTCGGCGTGGCGCTAGATTTCAAAGTGGCGTTGGTGATGGCGCAGGTGATGGGCTACGCCTTGTCCAAATTCATCGGCATCAAATTCGTTTCCGAATTGCCGGCGCGTTTCCGCGCGCTGGCGATCCTTGGCCTGATCGGCGCGGCGCAGCTGGCCTTGGTTGGCTTTGCTTATGTGCCAGCGCCTTGGAATATCGCGTTGCTGTTCCTCAATGGCCTGCCGCTGGGCATGATTTGGGGAATGGTTTTCGGCTTTATTGAAGGGCGGCGCACCACCGAGGTGATGGGATCGATCCTCTGCGCCAGCTTCATCATCGCCTCAGGCGCGGTGAAAGCGGTGGGCAAAGGTTTCTTGCTGGCAGGCACCGCAACAGATTTTACGATGCCGATGCAAACCGGGTTTGTGTTTTTGCCCTTGCTGCTTGTCTGCGTCGCGGGCCTCGCCAGCCTGCCCCCGCCCAATGCCGCCGATATCGCTGCGCGGGTGAAGCGCGCGCCGATGGACGGCGCAGCGCGCGCGGCGGTTTTTGCGCGCTATGCCGCCGGGCTGGTTGCGCTGATTCTGCTCTATGTCCTGCTCACCGCACTGCGCGATTTTCGCGACAATTTCTCAGCAGAGATCTGGGCAGATGCGGGGCTTGCTAACAAAGCCGAATTGTTTGCACTTTCCGAATTGCCGATCGCAGCGGTGGTATTGGTCGCAATGGCGCTGCTTGGTCTGTTCAAAAGCAACCGGCTGGCGATCATTGCCAATATCGCGCTCATCGGCTTTGGCCTCGTGGTCACCGGCGCCGCCTCGCTGGCGTTTTATTTTCACTGGATCGGCCCGGTGGCGTGGATGATCCTGCTCGGCGGGGGACTTTATCTGGCCTATACGCCTTACAACGGCGCGCTGTTTGACCGGCTGCTGGCGGCCACCGGATCGATCGGGACGGCGGGATTCTTCATCTATATTGCCGATAGCTGCGGCTATCTCGGCACGGTTGGCCTGCTCTTGATCAAGAACTTTATCGGCCTGACATTGCCGTGGACCGCGTTTCTGGTGATGATGTCGATGGGCAGCGCCGCCATCGGGATTGTGCTGCTAGGCTTTGCCGCGTGGTATTTTCAGCGCAAGCTGGCCAACTGACATGGCGCGGCTGGCACATTGGGACCGCGATGGCGCGCGCTTTTCGGTGCCGGGTGCGCCCAATGTTGTGCTGACAGCCGCCGATCTGATCGAATGCGCGCCCGCTCAATTTGATGGGCACAACGGCCAGCGCCGCGTTGCGCTCTTGGAATTGCCCGCAGCGCCGATGTTGACCGGCGCAGAAACCACGGCGGAGAGCTGGGTGTTTCAGCTTAACCCCGGCGGGAAAATCACGCTGACCGAAGCCGATCTTGCGCCATATCTCGACCCCGTGCCCAGTGCGCCAGCCTATCGGCTTTGGCTCCGCCCCGAAGCGGCGCAAACGGACAAGATCGATTATCAAGCCTACTGCCGCGACGACAGCGCCCGCCGCGCTGCGCTGGCGCGGGTGGCTTCGCAAGGGTGGGCGCTGCTTTCAGGCGTCCCGACCCAGCCCAATCAAGTCGAAGCAATCGTGCGCAGCTTTGGCTATATCCGCGAGACGAATTACGGACGCACATTTGATGTGCGCAGCCAGCCGCAGGCCAACAATCTTGCGTTTACCGATGCCGGGCTCGCGCCGCACACCGACAATCCCTATCGCGATCCCGTTCCCGGCCTTCAGCTGCTGCATTGCCTAACCGATGCAAGCGCAGGCGGCGAAACGCGGCTAATCGATGGCTTTGCCGCTGCCGAAGCCTTGCGCGCTGCCAATCCAGAGAGCTTTGCGGTCTTGGCGGCCACGCCGGTGCGCTTTGCTTGGAGCGATGGCAGCGCGCACCTGCAAACCGCGCTGCCTGTCATTTCACTGGATGCCACCGGCGGCATTGCCGCGATCCGCTATAACCACCGCGCCTTCAAAGCAATCATCGCGCCGCCCGAGCAGCGCACCCGCTGGCGCGCGGCCTATCGCGCGCTTGCGGCGATTATCGAGGCACCCGAGACCGGGATTGCGTTTCGGCTGGGCGCGGGGGATCTGGTGATCATGGACAACACCCGCGTGCTCCACGGGCGGCTGGCGTTTGTCGACGATCCCGGCGCGGCGCGGCATCTGGTTGGCGCATATGCCGATCGCGACGGGCTGCTTTCGGCGCTATCAGTGCTTGTTAGCAACGAATCAGATCGCCGCTTGCAGCGCATCGAAACACTATTTGCGTCGGCAGAAATGGGCGAGGCTTATGGCGAAACGCTGAGCATCCGGGCGCATATGCTGCAGGCCGCCGAACTGGCCGATCAAGCAGGCCTCTCGCCGCCGCTAATCGCCGCAGCGCTGCTCCATGATATCGGCTGGGCGATGGACGGCGGCGGGCGCGGGCATGAGTGCAGCGGGGCCGATCTCCTTGCGCACCTGTTCGGCCCCGCAGTGTGCGAACCGGTTAGCCACCATGTTGCGGCAAAGCGGTTTCTGGTCGCGCGCGAGCCGGGCTATGCCGCCACTTTGTCAGCAGCCTCCATCGAGACGCTGGGCCAGCAGGGCGGGCCGATGTCGCCCGGCGAAGCGGCTGCTTTCGAGGCTGAGGTGGGCTTTGCCGATGCCATCAGCTTGCGGCGCTGCGACGACGAGGCCAAACACCCGGAGCGCGAACCTGCAGGATTTGAAGCTTATCGACCAATGTTGCGCCGCCTGATCCACCAGCACTTGATGGAGTAGATTAACCCCTCAACGAAACGGTCCCAGCCTCGATCTGCGTAATAGCCCCGGGCAAGTCGGCCACACTATCGATCACTAGATGCGCCCCCGCCGCCAGCAACGCCGCGCGCGCTTCGCCAACCCTCGCTTCGCGGATCGCAGGCGGCAGTGCTGCCAAGCCTGCTGCATCAAGCCCGACCCCATTGCCCGATGCAGCGACGCCCACCGCCCAGGTTCCCGCGTTGCGCGCCTCGGCAATGCCGACCGGCGCGTCGTCGACTTTGACGCAGGCCGAAGCGGGCCACACACCGAGTTCAGCCATAATCTTCCAAAGCATCAACGGCGCGGGCCGCCCTTCAGCGGTTTCGCCCGAGCAGACAATCATATCGGGCACATAACCCTGCGCCGCCGCCGCAGGCACAATGGCATTCATCATTTCGCGGGTATAGCCCGTGTTTGAGCCGATCTTGATCGCCCGGCCCCGCGCCCAAGCAAGCGTATAGAGCGCGCCGGGAATAAGCTCGGCACATTCCGCCGCAGCCGCGATCATCAGCGGACCAACTTCATCATGCAGCATATCGATATCACCGGGCGCAACATCGCGCCCGGTCGCGGCACGCCATTGGCTAGCGAGGCGCGGTATGTCGAGCAGCGCGGCGAGATGCGCGTGCTTGGCCTTGCCCATATCGGCGCGCACTTCGGCCTCGCTGGCATCGATGTGATGCGCGGCGAGCACGGATTGCAACGCCCGCACCGGCGCACGGCAACCGAAATCGACCATCGTTCCCGCCCAATCAAAGACAATAGCCTCGATCCGGTATGCCATTTTCCGCGCTCCTTATGCAGTGATTTCGGCGATCACATCTTCCGCAATCGCAAAGCTAGTCGACGCGCCCGTTCCGCTGGTGACAATAACCAGCCGCACACCCGGCTCCGGCGTTTCGATCAGGCATTGATCCCTGCCCGAAGCATATGTGCCGGTCCAGCGTTCGAGCACTTTCGGCACCGCGCCCAGCACCGCGGCAAATTCATCGAGGATCAGGCGGTCGACATCCTCTGATGCGATGGGATCGGGCGTCGCGGCATAATGGTGGCTATCGCCCACCACCAGCGAGCCATCAGCGCTTTGCACCACGATCAGATGGATGCCGTGTGCCAGATGATCCGGCTGCTGCGCTTGCAGCCGCGCCATGACAGCGGCGCTCTCGGGCAAGGCGGCATAGCCCAGATAGCGCACCAGACTGAGGTCTGACATCACCGATCCGGGCAGGCGATAACCCGGTGATGCCAGCCGCAGCATCTGGAGCTTGCACCGCGTGAGCGCATGGCGGGCGATCAGATCTGGATAAAGTCCGGTGAAATCATCGCCGGGGCATACTATGATCGTTTTGGCGGCAAAATCGCCGACGCTGGTGCGCACCCGCCCTCCGCGAACTTCGGAAACACTCACCCCGCGCTTGAATTCAACCTGCCAGCGCTTCTCCAGCCAGTTCGCCAAACGCGGTATCGCATCGCGCGATTCGACCCTTAGGTCGTGCGGGCTCCAAAGCCCGCCTTTGGCCGATGGCGCGAATGGCAAGCGGCTGGCGACCTCCGCCGCCGAGAGCCGAGCGCAGCCAATGCCCATTTCTGTAGCCATGAAGGCATCGAGCACAGCGCAAGCATCATCATGCTGGGCAACCATCAAGAGCCCGCGATGCTCGATCGCGATGCCCGCGTCGTCCGCCAAGTCAGACCATATCCGGCTGGTGCGCATCGCCCGCTGCCAGACAAGGCCGCGTTCTTGCCCGGTCACGGTCACGAAGCCGAAGTTGCGGATCGAAGCACCATTGGCCTGCGCATCGCGGTCTATCACCAGAACACTTTTGCCGCGCAGCGCCGCCGCCCGCGCATGGGCGAGGCCCACGATACCGGCCCCCACAATCACTACGTCAAAGCCATCCCGGCTCATCAGACACCCCTCTTCGCTTCGGGCGGCAAGTTTGCCGACCAACTCGCCCTCGCATAAACGTGAATGGATCGGCATGGCGATCATTACTATGTTTGTTTGTGGGTGAAATTGATCGCCCCCTCGCTTTTCCAATCAGACACAAGGCCGAGCCAATGTATGATGTCGTTATCCGAGGCGGAAAGATTGTCGATGGGCTTGGCGGCGCGCCGTTTATTGGCGATCTGGCGATCAAGGACGGCCTCATCGCCGAAATAGGCCCGGCCATCGAAGCCCGGGCGGGCCGCGAAATCGACGCCAGCGGCATGATCGTAACGCCGGGCTGGATCGACATTCACACGCATTATGATGGGCAAATCAGCTGGGACACCGAGCTTGCGCCATCTTCGCACAATGGCGCGACCACCGTGGTCATGGGCAATTGCGGGGTTGGCTTTGCGCCGGTCCGTCCAGGTCAAGAGCCAGCGTTGATTGAGCTGATGGAGGGGGTCGAGGATATCCCCGGCGCGGCACTAACCGAAGGTATCGAATGGGGCCGGTGGGAGAGCTTCCCAGAGTATATGGATTATATCGCGGGCCGCGAATATGCGATCGATGTCGGCGCGCAAATCGCTCATGGGGCGGTGCGCTATTATGTGATGGGCGATCGCGGGCGGACGAATGAGGACGCCACGCCCGAGGATATCGAGCAAATCGCCGATCTGGTTGAACAGGCCATCGACGCCGGGGCGCTGGGCTTTTCTACTTCGCGCACCATCGGCCACCGCGCGCTTTGGGGAGAGGCGGTTCCTGGAACATTTGCCCGCGATGAAGAGCTGCTGGCCATCGCCCAGCGCATGAAGAAAATAAACAAGGGCGTGTTGGAGGCGATCCCGGCGGGCGCTGTGGGCAAGCTGGCGCAGCTGGGCGGAGAGCGCAATTCACCAGAGGATGAGATGGATTTGCTCACGCGCTTTTCGCAGGTGAGCGGCAGGCCGGTAACGTTTACGTTGGTCGAGACGCGCGACTATCACCCCGAACTTTGGCGGCACCTGCTGGCGATGACGCGCAAAGCCAACGACAACGGCGCACAGCTTTTTCCGCAGGTTCCCTCGCGCATGATCGGCTATCTGCATGGGCTGAGTTCTTACCATGCATTTATGCGGCGGCCGACGTACATCGCGAAAATGGCGCAATTGCCGCTGGCGGAGCGCGCCGCCGCGATGCGCGATCCGGCCATTAAACAGCAGATCATGTCAGAACGCGATGTACCGTTCGAAGCGCCGGGATCGATGCTCAATGTCTATTCGATGTTTCGCAAAGGCGCGGCGATCCACTATCCTTTGGCCGAGCCGATCAATCTTGAAGCCGGACAAGAGGCATCGATTGGCGAGCTTGCCAAAGCAGCGGGACAAGAACCGCTCGACTATCTTTATGATTTCACCGTGGCGGGGGATGGCACGCAATATGCCTCGCTCAGCCGGGCGAATTTGCCCGAAAGCCTTGACGTTTTGGAAGAGATGCTAACCCATCCCGATACCGTCACGGGCCTGAGCGATGCGGGCGCGCATGTTACGCTGATCTGCGACGCCACGATGCCGACAACACAGCTAACCTTCTGGACGCGCGACCGGAAGAAGGGCGCCATGCTCCCGCTCGAATTTCTGGTGCACAAGCAAACCGCGCGCAATGCCGCGCTTTATGGGCTGAAGGATCGCGGTTCGCTGGAAGTGGGCAAGCGCGCCGATATCAACGTGATCGACTACGACAATCTGACCGTTTCTCCCCCGGTCGCGCATCATGATCTGCCTGCGGGCGGGACGCGGATCATGCAGCCGGTAAGCGGGTACCGCGCGACGTTTTGCAACGGCGTGATGATCCGCGAGAATGATGCAGATACCGGCGCAAGGCCCGGGCGGCTGGTGCGGAGCGCTTAGGGGTGCGCAATTTGGCCGGTTGACGGAGCGCGGTGCAGCGGGCCTTATGCGCTCGCTGATGGCGGATGATCGCCCGTGCTGGAGGGAGGTCCGCTCAGCTTGCGTTATCGATGCGACCTTTCTGGCACGCGGTATGATTTTGGCGATTTGCGGCGGGTCTTGGCCGCAGCCTCCCCCGCGCGATCGGGCGATGAACTGGCGGGGCTATCTGCCGCTAGCGCGTTGGAGCGGGTCGCGGCGCGTCTGATATTGGCCGATGTGCCGCTGACGCAATTTTTGAACGAAGTGCTGGTGCCTTATGAGGCCGACGAGGTGACGCGGCTGATCATCGACGGCCATAATCACACCGCATTTGCTCCAATTGCGCATCTCACTGTGGGGGCATTACGCGACTGGTTGATGGAGGCCGATGGCGCGGCGATCAGCGCGGTTTCGCGCGGGCTTACGCCTGAAATGGTGGCGGCAGTTTCCAAGCTGATGCGCAATCAGGATTTGATTGCGGTGGCAGCCAAAGTGCGAGTCGTGACCGCGTTTCGCACGACTATCGGCCTGCCAGGCCGACTTTCCACCCGGTTGCAACCCAATCATCCAGCGGACGATCCGCGCGGGATCGCAGCTGCTGTGTTCGACGGATTGCTTCACGGCGTGGGTGACGCGGTGATCGGGGTGAACCCCGCCAGCGACAGCATCGCGGCGGTCACCAGCTTGCTTATAATGCTCGACGATTTGCGCCAAAGCTATGAGATACCGGCGCAAAGCTGCGTGCTGACGCATGTAACCAATGCCATCGCAATCATCGAGCGCGGCGCTCCGGTCGATTTGGTGTTTCAATCGGTGGCGGGGAGCGAGGCGGCCAATCGCGGCTTTGGCATCGATCTGGCGGTGCTGCGCGAGGCGCATCAGGCCGGGCTATCGCTGGACCGGGGCACCGCCGGAAACAATGTGATGTATTTTGAAACGGGCCAAGGCGCTGCGCTATCCGCCAATGCGCATCACGGCATCGATCAGCAAACGATGGAGACACGCGCTTACGGCGTGGCGCGCGCGTTC
Source organism: Sphingomonadales bacterium (assembly GCA_038238515.1). Classification (GTDB taxonomy): domain Bacteria; phylum Pseudomonadota; class Alphaproteobacteria; order Sphingomonadales; family Sphingomonadaceae; genus Novosphingobium. The sequence continues at coordinate 8,254 of JBBRXQ010000050.1, forward strand.
GATCCGCTGCTGGTCAATACGGTGGTCGGCTTCATCGGGCCGGAATACCTTTATGATGGCAAGCAGATTATTCGTGCGGGACTTGAGGATCATTTCTGCGGCAAGATACTCGGCCTGCCGATGGGTTGCGACGTTTGCTATACCAACCATGCCGAGGCCGATCAGGACGATATGGACAGCCTGATGACATTGCTGACCGTGGCTGGCTGCACATTCCTGATTTGCGTACCGGGCGGCGATGATGTGATGCTATCGTATCAATCGCTGTCGTATCACGATGCGCTATATCTGCGCGCGACAATGGGCCGCCGCGCTGCACCAGAATTCGAGGCGTGGCTTGAACGGATGGGCATGGTGGAGCCGGGCGGCGGCATTCGTGCGCTGGCCGATCCGGCATCGCCGCTAGTGCGCCGGATCGCGTTGGAAGGCTTGCGATGACGCTGCCCGAAATTCCGGCACGCGATATGTGGCAGGCTCTGCGCGCCACCACGCCGGCGCGGATCGGTCTGGGCCGTGCGGGTGATGCCTTGCCGCTGCACGCAGTGCTCGATCTGCAATTGGACCATGCGCGCGCGCGCGATGCGGTGCATGCCGCATTGGATACTGACCGGCTGGCCGCAGAATTGGCGCCGCATGCGGTGCTACAAGTAGCCAGCGCCGCGCCGGACCGTTCGGCGTATTTGCGGCGGCCCGATTTGGGGCGGCGGCTGGCCAAGGGCACCAGTTTGCCCGGCAGCGGCGGTTACGATGTGCTGTTTGTGGCTGGCGATGGGCTTTCGGCAACGGGCGTGCAGGCGAACGCGGCGGCGCTGGTGCACGCATGCATCGCGGCCTTGCCCGGGCTTAGTATTGGCCCGGTCGTTATAGCACGGCAAGCCAGGGTGGCACTGGCAGACGAGATTGGCGAACGGTTGCGCGCGCGCGTGACCGTGATGGTGATAGGCGAGCGCCCAGGTCTATCCGTGGCCGACAGTCTTGGTCTGTATATGACGTTTAGCCCGCGCATCGGGCGGGCCGATGCGGAGCGCAATTGCATCAGCAATATTCATGGCGCAGGCGGGCTTTCTGCCGAGCAGGCGGCGCGCACGCTGGGCTGGCTGCTGCGCGAAGCGCTGCGGCGCGGGCTTTCAGGCGTTGATCTTAAAG
>JBBRXQ010000051.1:0-9303 GCA_038238515.1 Sphingomonadales bacterium
CACAGGGCAGGCTTCCCGCGTGTCCCGCAAAGAAGCTTATCAGCGGGCCAGGGCTTCCCTCCGCGGCCGCGCCGAGCACCAATGCTGATACCTCGGGATGCTCGGCCAAATAGGCGCGCACCACTTGCGGACCATCGCCGTCGCGCACCGAAATGACCGGGGTCAGGCCTGATTCGCTGGCAACGCTCCCAGCGGCGGCAGTGACCAGATCCTCGGCGCGTTCGCGCGCCTCCCCCTCGATGGTGGCTTGAATGGCGGCGAAAACGACAAATTCCTGACGCGGCACCAGCGCGAGGATATGCACGGTGCCGCCGGTGCGCACGCTGCGCCTCGCGGCAAAACGCAGTGCCCGCCGGGCTTCCTCGGTTTCATCCATGATGACGAGGTAGACGCGCTGCGCTTTGTCCATCGTGCTGGCCCTTTTCGGCTCAAGTCTGTTTTTCATCCGTTCCAGCACTGCTATTGGCCTAATTCGTATGCGGGGCAAGCCGCAAGCCTCTTGACCGGGCTGGGCTGGCTGGTGAATGACCCAAATTGCGTGCATCAGGGCTGGCGAAACGCGCGCGGTTGCGGCATTGCCTGCTAAGCCTAAAAGTGAGGCTTGAAGCACCAACGTCGCGCCCCAAATGATCCGTAGGGAAAAGAACCGCTGATGCCGATCTCGATCAAGATGCCCGCGCTCTCTCCAACCATGGAGGAAGGCACGCTATCAAAATGGATGATCAAAGTAGGCGACCGTGTCGCATCAGGCGATATCATGGCCGAAATCGAAACCGATAAAGCGACGATGGAATTCGAAGCCGTTGACGAAGGCGTGGTCGTTTCGATCGATGTGAGCGCTGGCAGCGAAGGCGTGAAAGTCGGCACGGTCATCGCCACGATTGCCGGAGAAGATGAAGATGCGGCGGCTCCGGCGGCAAAGGCTCCGGAACCGGTTGCAGACCCAGCCCCAGAACTTTCTGCAGCTCCAACTCCTGCGCCCATTGCGCCGGTTGCAAAAGCAGCGCCCGCTGCCGACGTCGCCGCTCCTGCGATAGCAGGCGAACGCGTGATCGCCAGCCCGCTGGCCAAGCGCCTTGCATCGGAAATGGGCATCGATCTGGCGGGCATCGCGGGCAGCGGCCCGCATGGCCGGATCGTAAAGGCCGATCTCGAAGGCGCTCCGGCTTCGGTTCCGGCTGCAGCATCGGTCGCTATGGAGACTGCGCCGGTTGCTTCTCCTGCTCAGGACCCGGTTGCACCAGCGCCCACCACCGCTTCGTTTTCAACCGAGATACCCCACGAAGCGGTCAAACTATCCACCATGCGCAAAACGATTGCGCGCCGCCTGACCGAGGCCAAGGCCACCGTTCCGCACTATTACCTCACCGTCGATATCCGGCTCGATGCGCTGCTGAAGCTGCGCGTTGAGCTCAATGCGGCGTTGGCGGCGCAGAAAATTAAGCTTTCGGTCAACGACCTGATGATCAAGGCGCTGGGCAAAGCGCTGATCCTTGCGCCCGATGCCAATGTCAGCTTTGCGGGCGATCAGCTGATCAAATATGCGCGCGCGGATATCGCGGTGGCGGTTTCGATCATCGGCGGGTTGATCACCCCGATCATCACGGGCGCGGATAGCAAATCAATCTCGGCGATCCAGATGGATATGGCCGATCTGGCCGCGCGCGCCAAAGCGGGCAAGCTGCTGCCGCATGAGTATCAAGGCGGCACCGCCAGCCTTTCCAATCTAGGTATGTTTGGCATCAAGCAGTTCGACGCGGTAATCAATCCGCCGCAGGGCATGATCATGGCCATCGGCGCGGGCGACAAACGCCCTTATGTCATCGATGATGCGCTGGGCATCGCCACGGTGATGACCGCCACGGGCAGCTTCGATCATCGCGCGATTGATGGCGCCGAAGGCGCGCAGCTGATGCATGCGTTCAAATCGCTGATCGAAGCGCCGCTGGGGCTAGTGGCCTAATATTTACGTTCGCCTGACATTTTCATGAGCAGCGCGCATCTGGCGCGCCGTTAGATATGGGCCAAATTAGATCGGCCTAAAGGAGCATTCGCGTGGCAGAATCGTATGACGTCATCGTCCTTGGATCGGGCCCCGGCGGCTATGTCGCGGCCATCCGCGCCTCGCAGCTGGGTTTGAAGGCGGCGATTATCGAGCGCGAAGTGCTTGGCGGCATTTGCCTCAATTGGGGCTGCATCCCCACCAAGGCGCTGCTGCGCTCTGCCGAAGTGTTTCACCAGATGAAGCACGCAGCATCCTATGGCCTTGCCGCAGACAATGTGCGTGCCGATGTGGGCGCGGTGGTGAAACGTTCGCGCGCCGTGGCCAAACAGCTTAATCAGGGGGTGACCCACCTGATGAAGAAGAACAAGATCACCGTGCTGATGGGCACTGGCAAGCTGCTTGCCCCCGGCAAAATGGAGGTGACCAGCACCAAAGGCACCGAGGTGATCGAGGCCAAGCACATCATCATCGCCACCGGAGCGCGGGCGCGCGAGCTTCCCTTTGCCAAGTCAGACGGCAAGCGCATCTGGACTTACCGCCATGCGATGGTGCCCACCGAAATCCCCAGCAAGCTGCTGGTGATCGGCTCGGGCGCAATCGGCATCGAATTTGCCAGTTTCTATAACGACATGGGCGCGGCGGTAACGGTCGTTGAGATGATGGATCGGGTTGTGCCGGTGGAGGACGCCGATGTCTCCGCCTTCCTCGAAAAGGCGCTGACCAAGCAGGGCATGAAGATCATGACCAGCACCGGAGTCGAATCGCTTGAGCAAAACGACGCGGGCGTGAAGGCCAAGATTAAGCAGAAGGACGGCACGACCGTTGAGGCTGAATTCAGCCATGTGATCGTAGCGGTGGGCATTGTCCCAAATATCGAAAACATTGGGATCGAGGCCTGCAAGATCGAGCAAGACAAGCGTTCGCATATCAAGACCGATGCTTATTGCCGCACCAATGTGCCCGGCATTTGGGCGATTGGCGATGTGATCGATGGTCCTTGGCTGGCGCATAAGGCAAGCCATGAAGGCGTCATCACTGCCGAGGCAATCGCCGCCGAATTGGGCAATGCCGATGTTCACCCGCACCCGATGGACCACAATAACATCCCTGGCTGCACCTATTGCCATCCGCAGATCGCGAGCGTCGGCTTGACCGAGGCCAAGGCGCGCGAAGCCGGTCACGAGCTAAACGTGGGCACATTCCCGTTCATCGGCAACGGCAAAGCAATCGCGCTGGGCGAATCAGAAGGCTTTATCAAAACGGTGTTCGACGCCAAGACCGGCGAGCTGCTGGGCGCGCACATGATCGGCGCAGAAGTGACCGAGCTGATCCAAGGCTATGTCGTGGGCAAAACGCTGGAGACCACGGAGGCCGAATTGATGCACACAGTCTTTGCGCATCCCACATTGAGCGAAGCGATGCACGAATCGGTTCTCGCCGCATATGGCCGCGCGCTTCATATGTAAGTTTGGCGTTTGGAGTGCCGCGCAGTAAGGCGGCGAGGTGAACGAACCATATGATGCAATCGTGCTTGGCGCAGGAGCCGCTGGGCTTTTCTGCGCGGCGCAGGCAGGCCAGCGGGGGCGGCGCGTTGCGCTGCTCGATCATGCCGATGCGCCGGGTAAAAAAATCCTGATATCTGGCGGCGGGCGGTGTAATTTCACCAACCTGCAAACCGCGCCAGACAGGTATCTCTCCGAAAACCTGCACTTCGCCCGTTCTGCGCTCAGCCGTTATTCGCCGCATGATTTTCTGGAACTGATCGAGCGTTACGGTATCGCTTGGCACGAAAAAACGCTGGGCCAGCTATTTTGCGATGGTTCGGCGCGCCAAGTTGTCGCCATGCTGCTGGATGAATGCGCAGCGGGCGGGGTCGATCTTCGCTGCGGCCAGCCGATTGGCGCGGTCGATCATGCTGACGGCCTTTTCCGCGTTACCTTTGGCAGTGTCATTCTATCAGCGCGCGCGCTGGTGATCGCCACCGGAGGTCCGGCGATCCCGAAAATGGGGGCGAGCGGGTTTGCCTATGATCTGGCGCGCCAATTCGGGCTAAAGGTTGTGCAGCCGCGCCCCGCGCTGGTGCCGCTCACATTGCCCGAGGAAGAGCGCCTGTTCCGCGAGCTTTCGGGCGTATCGGCGCAAGTGGCGGTCAGCGCTGGCCATGCCTCGTTCCGCGAAGCGGCGCTGTTCACTCATCGCGGCCTGTCCGGCCCAGCCATTCTCCAAGCATCCAGCTATTGGCGGCACGGGGAAAGCGTGGGCATCGATTTCGTGCCAGACCGCGAGGCTGGCTGGCTGGCGCAAACCAAACGCGCAAGGCCGCGTACCCATCTCCCCCGCCTGCTGGGCGAAACGCTGCCCGAACGCTTGGCCGCTGGGCTAGCCGAGCGGCTCGGCCTGACCGCCGAACTGGGCAATACGACCGATCAGGCATTGCATGCGGCCGAAGCGCAGCTTTCAAATTGGCAATTCAGGCCAAACGGCAGCGAAGGTTATGCCAAAGCCGAGGTCACCGCTGGCGGCATCAGCACAGCTGATCTTTCCTCCAAAACCATGGAAGCGCGCAAGGTTTCCGGCCTCTATGCCATCGGTGAGGCGGTGGATGTCACTGGCTGGCTCGGCGGTTATAATTTCCAGTGGGCCTGGGCCAGTGGCCATGCCGCCGCGCAGGAATTGTGATCCAAACTTTTCAACGCGGAACCGTCGTCAGCCATAGTTTAAGGCATGCCGACAAAAACGGCCTGCTTCGAGCCAATGCAGCCGCCGCGCCTTGCATCGCCCGATAGCAAGACCGGCCCCAAGGAGGCTTCGGCGCGCAGAATGCCAAAAGCCAAGCGCGACCATTCAACAGCGATCTGATTGAACCTTGAGGAGTGCGCGCCAAAAGCGGCCAACAAGCGATTGCCGCATTGCTCATGAGAGCCAACCGGCTAACAAATCAGCCAACTGGCTCATCCACTTGCCCGTCGATGCAGCAATTTACGCGTTGCGCAATATAATCGAACGCTGCTCCAACAAACTCAAGAATGCCCGAAGGCTAGGCAACTCGTTCTATTGCGCTTGATGGGTAATAAACTTGAGCAATTCTGGCGCCTCAGGCCCGATCGACATCGGACAGGCGCTTCCTTTGATCACCGCGACATCGAAAATCTCTTTTACGGCGCCATCAATACGAAACCATTCCGCGCATGTAAGCTTGGCCAAATCGATGATCTGGATGCCGCACCATGCCTCGCTGTCGGCATTGATTAGCCTTTGATCAAGCGCCAAACCTTCAAAACGTTTGTACCGCGGCTTGGATAAACCCACATACGCAAAGCCGTTATGAATCGTAAGCCCACGTGCAAAACCTGGGCAGAAGACACGGGGAACAAATGTGCCTTTTCCTGATGCTGCACCTTCGACGACGCCGAGCTCGCCTGTGCCGGAATTGAGCAGCCACAATTCGCCATCATGCATACGCGGCGAATGCGGCATTGAGAGGCCATCGCACACGATAGCGCCGCTCCGCACATCGACAACAACACCGCCGTCGCCGCGCCGGTCGCGCCAACCGTCTATAGTGTCAGAGCGGCTGATGGCTGTAACGTAAGCGGGTTCGCCGTTGTCCATCGCCAAGCCGTTCAAGTGACAGCGGTCTTCATCCACCAGCGCTGAAATGAACGGAGGCCGCCATACCTCGCGGAAGCTGTGCCGGGGATCGGTTGTTGCGAGGCAGTTAAACCGCGTGTTCACGAACACGATCCGCCCGTCGCGGTCAATGCTGACGTCGTGGGCGTCAAGCTCGCCTGTCAGGTATGTTTCGCGCGGCACAAAGCACGCATCAAACTGGTTGTTTACGCGTTGATTCGGTTCAAGCCCGTTTTTAAACCGCATAATTTGATGGCGTGAAGACAAGGCAAATCCGTTGTCATCCTCGACATAGATACCCATCGGCCTGGCCATCGCCGATTGGTGCAGATGCGCTCCGCCATCGGCGCCGCGACCCAGCATGTAAAGCAAGCCAGACTGATAAGAAGAAAACATCATCGCCGCGCCTTGCCGAGCGAGAAACCCGACAAGGCCATTGGAAAAGCTGAACGACGTTGGTTCAGGTTGGTCGGCAATTTCCTTGTTCTCGGTTGGCATGGTTGCGGTCAGGCCCGCATTGCTCAAAATGTGACCCTTGCCGTTGCGCGGGCGCCGTGATCGCTGTTTCGCTTGCCGAGGACGCCGCTATAACCAAGCCCGACTGTAAAGCTTGAGGAAACGCTCACGCTTGCTTGCGCCTCCAGAGCAACGGCATCACGGTCGAGCGCCGCGCTACGAACAATGTAGGGAGTGTTCACGCTCGAAATTGTCAAAAGCGTTGGAGCCGCACGATCGCCGCCTGTCCGCTGCCATCCGGCTGAACCACTCAGAGTGGTCTTGCCCGAGACAATGCCGCCGCGAAAACCCAACGTCGCGGTTGTGAGTTCATAGTCTTGCGTGGCACCTCTGAGCGCCGCGATTCCGCCAGTTTCGGCAAACGCTTTGCTATCCAGTCGGGCATAGGCAATTCGCGCAAACGGCTCTGCGCGGATATTGTCTGCCTTGGCGAGATCGTAGGCACCTTCGGCAAAGAACTGATAGGTGAGTCCGTTGATGTTGCTTGTCAGGGTCTGGTTAAGACCGGGGATAGAGATCGTGCGGTTGCCCCGTGCCTTGTTGGAAGCCAGTGCTGCGCCAAATCCAACGGCGAAGCCTGAGCCTTCCTCCCTGTATCCAGCATAGACCGCTCCGCCGATGCTTTCGACTTTCGAACGGCCGAGCGTTTGAAGATCGATGTTGGTGTTAAGATAGGAGAGCATACCGCCAAGCTTAAAGCCGCCCTTGCCAAGATCGAACCCAACCAGAATCCCTGCCTGATTGGTCGTATACCGCGATCCAATCCCGTCCGGCCGGGCTGTCCCCCACGAACCTGCAACGCGCATCCAGATTGTTTTTGAGGATTCTCCGGCCTCGCTGGTCACCGATGACGTTCCTGGCGTGGCAGCAGAGCCTGCATTGAGGCGATCAAACGCGGTTTCACGCACGATCCTGGAATCCTGCAGCCCAACCCGGCGCTCGGCGCTGTGCAATTCACCTGAAAGCTGGCTCAGCCCCCCGGAAAGGTTCGGACCTTGTCCGTAAAGGCTGATGAACGGCTGCGGGTTATAGCCATTGTCGACAGCGGCATCGATAGCCGTGGCGACGGCGAGCGGATTGCCTTTGAGCGAACCACCGCCGATGAGCAGGAGCGAATTCGGATCAAGCCGCAGCATTACTGACGTTGGCGAATAAAGCAGAGTGGTTTTGAACGCGGTTCCAAGCGGGGAACCGAAGGTGCTTGATGCGAATGTTCCGGTAACAGAATTTGCCGTTACCAGCGTGTAAGTGCGGCCAAAATAGGTGCCCGCCTGGGGGGTTACCGCCAAATTGCCGGCAATCGTCGCTGCGCCAGTTGCTGTGATCAGATCGGTGCTGGTTGGCGAGATTTCTATCGCCAGCGTTGATCCGGCGGCCAGCGTCAGATCGCCTGTGACCGCGAGGGTGCCAATCGAATTGCCCGGGGCCACTGTTGAGCCTTGTTCGGCTGTCAGCGAGCCGATTGTGCCAGTGCCGCCCAGCGTACCGCCACTTTGCACGATCACTGGCGAATTTGGCTGCGAGCCATTTATCCGCAAGGTGCCCGCCGCAACACGCGTGACGCCGGTGAGCGTGTTGTCGCCCGTCAATACCACGGTGCCTGCGCCAAGCTTGTTGAATTGGTCGGCGCCCGAGATGATCCCGTTCAGCATAAAGCTGCCAGAGCTGTTGGTGGCGTTTACGATTTCCCAGCTGTTTGTATCGCCTGTAAATTGCGAACTGAGGTCCAGCGTATCGACAAAATCACCGCTGCCACCGTCGAGCGTCGTGACCCCGGCCAACGATGCGCCGCTGCGGAATGTGAGCCTGTCGTTGCCATCGCCCAGCGCCACGCTGCCGGTGACAACAGCGCCGCCGTTGATCGTCACCACCGCATCGCCGTCCATGTCCACAATGGCTGCGCCTGACGTGGCCGAGACGCTAGCGGTGGGCAGCAGAGTGATGGCAACCGGGCCTCCCGCCAATGATCGGGTCGAAATGCCCGCGCCGCTGCCTCCGGTAACCGCACCCGAAGCGGTGACCGATAGCGCCCCGCTGCCATAGTTGCGCGCATCGATCGCGTCGGTGCCGCCTGAGGCTGCGGCGGCTACGATAGTAAGGTTGGTGCCCGAATAATTGATTCCGCTGGCTGCGGCGCTTCTTGAGATGTCGGTTGGCGGAGCCGCCGCAAGCATACCGCCATTGGTGGCATAGATGCCGCGGCCGCTGGTGCCGGTCACGGTTCCGGTTGTGGTGATCGAGATCGCCCCGCTGCCAAAATTGCGCGCGACAATGCCTTCGGTGCCGCCCGCGACCGAGGCAGTCGATATGGTCAGGTTCGTGCCGGTATTGTTGAAAGCGCTGTCCGCGACGGAGGCTTCCAGCGCTTTTGTTGAGGCACTCCGGTCACCGTCATAACCACCGGTATAACCACCGTCATAACCGGGATCTGTAATTGCCCGCGCCGCGCCGCCATTGGCGGCATAAATGCCCCGTCCGCTGGTGCCGGTCACGGTTCCGGTTGACGTGATGGTCAAAGCGCCCGAGCCATTGTTAAAAGCAACAATGCCGTCTTTGCCGCCAGTTACCGTAGCAGCCGAAACCGTCAGATCGGTTCCGGCATTGGTGGAATAACCTATCCCGCTATATCCGCCTGTAATGTCATAGCCCCTCGGCGGGGTGCCATTAGTGGCAAAAATGCCCACTTCGCTGGTCCCAGTGACAGTTCCCGTCGAGGTGATCGAGAGAGCGCCAGAACCATTGTTCAGCGCATAGACGCCGTTGGTCGCGCCGGTCACGTCGGCAGACACGATCGTGAGGTTGGTCGGGGGAGTTTCGACATCCATTGAAACGATCCGCCGTGCCCGCCCATTGCGCGCAACGATGCCTTCGCCGATGGTTCCGGTCACGGTGCCGTTCGCGGTGATCGTCAGCGCCCCGCTTCCGCGATGATCGGCAACGATGCCCTCGCTGCCAGTTACTGCGGCGGTGGTGATGGTCAGATTCGTGGTGCTGGCGCGAGTACGCGCGTCAATACCATAATCCCTGCGGTACGCGCCTGCCGTCACGGCCCCGGATGTGGTGATGGAAAGCGCTCCAGTCCCGTTGTTTGAAGCGAAAATCCCGCTATATCCGCCCGAAACAGCAGCGGCAACGATTGTCAGATCGGTGGC
>JBBRXQ010000052.1:0-9295 GCA_038238515.1 Sphingomonadales bacterium
GATAGTAAGACGTTCTGGCGGGAACCCGGTTTCCTCAATGATCCGCCGCATCGTTCCGGCAAAATCGCCCACCGCAAAATCTTCTGCGGTGACGTTGAGCGACAGGCGCAGCGGAGCGGGCCAGCGCGCGGCGATGCTGAGTGTGCGCGCGGCGATATGGCGTGAAAGCTGCGCAACATGATCGCCCCGGTCCGCCACGGCAAACAGCGTTTCGGCTGAAATCCGCCCAAACGTGGGATGCTGCCACCGCGCCAGCGCCTCTGCGCCCGCCAAGATGCCGTTGCTCACGGTGAATTGCGGCTGAAACAGGATGGCGATTTCCTCGCGGTGCATCGCGCCCAGCAAATCGGCTTCGAGCGAGGCCGCGCTGCGCCCGCGCGCAGGGTGGTTGCCATCAGCCCACAGCACCCGCCGCCCGCTGCGCCGCTGAAGATCGCTGGCGACTTGTTCAAGCCGATCGAGCAAGGCCGCGCCGCTTTCGCCCGGATGGCCGCGCAGCAGAGCGGTGCGCGGCGCCAGCGAAAGCCGCTCGCCATCAAGCGCCAGCGGGCGAGAAATCGTGCGGCCTAAAACTTCGGCGAGCCATTGCCAGCGTTCGCGGCTGAGCATCTGGCACGACGCAACGAGGAACTCGCCGCCCGCCGTGCGCGCGACCAGCGATTGGCCTTCAATCTCGCCGGCGACGAAATCGGCGATGCGGCGCGCTACCTCGACCAGCGCGCGGTCGCCCCCCGCCTTGCCATAGGCCTGATTGACCGCCTGAAAGCGCGGCAGGCTGACCAGCATCGCTTGGACAAAACCTGCGGCCCCAGCTGCATCGAGCCATGATTGCGCGGCGGCGATCCCGGCGAGGCCGGTCAGCACGTCGCGGTCCCCCGGAGTGAATAGAACGCTTGCATCCATCGCAGCACGGCATAAGCGAATTGAGTAACGAAATCATCACCCCAGTTCTATGGAAGCAGTTCCTTTTGGGATTGCGCCAATTTGGGGCGCTTTATATCATCTGCACCAGGGATGGTATGGCTTGGCGGAGGACACAAGACAGCATGCCCGAGTATAAGCGCCTTGCTCTGATTGCTTCGCCTACAGACCGCGCGCAGGAGGCGGAAATCGCGCTGAAGGCAGCGCATGACTGGGCTCCGCTTGAAGAAGCCGATGCGGTGGTGGTTTTGGGCGGCGACGGGCTCATGCTGCAAACGCTGCACACGATGCTCGATACCGACCGCGTTATTCCGGCGTTTGGGCTTAATCACGGTACTGTTGGCTTTTTGATGAACCGCGCCAAATCAAGCCGCGCGCTGCATGAACGGATCGCGCGGGCGCGCAGCATCGCGGTCTCGCCGCTGTTGATGGAGGCGGAAACCAATACGGGAGAAAAGTTCGCCTCTTGGGCGATTAATGAGGTCTCTCTTCTGCGCGAAACGCGCCAAACCGCAAAGCTTGAAATTTCCGTGAATGGCAAAGTGCGCATGGCCGAGTTATCTTGCGACGGAGTGCTCGTTGCCACGCCGGCCGGATCAACCGCTTACAACCTCTCTGCAAATGGACCGATTCTACCGCTTTCAAGCGCTATGCTCGCGCTCACACCGATCAGCCCATTCCGCCCACGGCGTTGGCGCGGAGCAATCCTGCCCGAAACATATGACATCGTCTTTCGCGTCCGCGATGCAGTGAAGCGGCCGGTCTCGGCGGTGGCAGATCAAAGGGAGGTGCGCGATGTGCGCGAGGTGCGGGTTCGTACTGCGCGTGAACACCAGCTCACCTTGCTATTTGATCGCGGGCAAAGCTTGGAAGAGCGCATTTTTGCTGAACAATTCATGGTGTGAACGGCCTTTTTGATCGGATCACCACCAAACAGGCGCTTGCCAAACCGCACTCGCCTGCTATTAGCCCGCTCCTGTCCTGGGCAACTAGGAATGGTCCCTGATAGCTCAGCGGTAGAGCTCTCGACTGTTAATCGAATGGCCGTAGGTTCGAATCCTACTCAGGGAGCCACCTTTCCAAAAGATGCACAGACCGTGTTGTAACCGCGCTGAACGCAAACGCGACAAAATCGAGGTTTGAGGCAGCGCCGGGTTTAGGGCTATTAGAGCTTACCGTCAGACGCGTTGTTCATGCGGCCCGATACCAAGACAAACGTGTTGGAGAGCGAATTGCCTAGCGCACCCAGCGCGGTGATGCCAGAAACGGCGATCAGCGCAGCAATCAGTCCGTATTCGATGGCCGTAGCCGCTTCCTGATCCTTGAGCACAGCTTTAAAAATCGACATTCGCAAACCTCCAGCCTCGAAACCGTGGCTTTGCTTCGCACAAGTTTCCTGCCAAATGATTAATCGCGGGCTTTTGATGGCGAGCGTGGATCAACTTTTATTAGCGAATTGGCGCACTGATCCTTAGTGATAGCGTGCGGTGCGGCCTTCGATGACTGCATCCAGAACAGCGGGATGGAGCGGCGCATCAAAGCGCAAACCAGCGGTAAAACCCGCGCTCCATTCGACCACCACATGGCGGGCTTCAAGGCCCGGCAGGGTGAGCCATAGCGCGGTGCCAGGCTTGATCGATTCCATCGTAGAGATACGTGCAGAGGTGGACGTAAGATCGCTGACGCTAACCTTTGCGCGCAACACGCCGCGGCGATAGCTCGCTTCGATCGTGGGACCAAAATGTGCGGAATCCCATGGATTTACCGATTGTTGTCCCATGTGCTTAACAAGCATCGCCGGTTGTCCTTCTGCGCTAGTTCGTAGCTTGAAGGACGGCGCATTAACCTTCGAATTCAGGGCGGCAGGCGCGATTAACGCCGCCCTTCGTGTTTTACGTAGGCCCGCCCGAAATTGGCTTTCGCCGCGCCAAGATTGGGCGATCCGCGCCCTTCCCCGATCTGCCGCGATTTGCCGCGATCAGGCCAATGCCCCGTGGCAATGTTTGTATTTTTGACCTGACCCGCATGGGCAAGCCGCGTTTCGGCTGATGTCCATCGCGGCGAAAGGGTTGTCTGCTCTGGTTAATGGGGCAAATCCCCCTCCCTCCCCGTAGCCATCGCCCGGCGAACCTGAAAACGGGTGCGAATCGTCTTCGCCCGTCAACGGATCAATGTGGCTGGTCAAAAAATCGGGCAGTTCGGGAAGCTGAAACTCATCAGCCTGGCGCATGCGGATTTCGCTGGTCATCAAAATGCGCGTCACATCCTCGCGGATCGCATCGAGCATCTTTTCGAACAGGCCAAATGCTTCCTGCTTATATTCATTGATTGGCGTTTTTTGCGCATAGGCGCGCAGAAACACCACTTGGCGCAGGGCATCGAGCGTGGCGAGATGCTCCTTCCAGTGATGATCGAGCCGCTCCAGCAACACAGATTTTTCAAGATTGCGCCATGCCGAAGGATCAACCTCAAGCGCTTTGCCGCCCATATGCGCATCTGCCAGTTCGGCAATGCGCTCTTCGATCACATGCGGTTCGAGCGCCTCTTCCTCAAGCCACGCGGCCAACGGAACATCAAGCCCAAGCACGTCCTGCACCTTGTCGCTCAGCTCGGGAATGTTCCACTGCTCGGGGTATGATCCGGGCGGGCAGGCATCGCCTACAATCACGTTCACCGTATCGCGGCGCATATCGAGCACGACATCATCCACCGCATCGGCATCCATGATATCGGCGCGCTGCTCATAGATCACCTTGCGCTGATCATTCATCACGTTGTCGTATTCAACGACCTGTTTGCGGGTGTCGTAATTGCGCGCCTCAACCTTTTTTTGCGCGGTCTCGATCGCTTTGGACAGCCAGCGCGAGCCAATCGCTTCGCCATCCGCCAGATTGGAATTCATCATACGTGAAAACAGCGTGTCGGGGCCAAAGATGCGCAGCAGATCATCTTCGAGGCACAGATAGAACTTTGACCGGCCGGGATCGCCCTGCCTGCCTGAACGCCCGCGTAGCTGATTGTCGATGCGGCGGCTTTCGTGCCGCTCGGTGCCGATCACGCAAAGCCCGCCGACTTCGAGAACCTTGGCTTTGCCCTCGGCCACTTCGGCCTTGATCCGCGCAGTCTCGGCATCGCGCTCGGGCCCCTCGGCCATTTCGGCAAGCTCGTCTTCGACGCGGAATTCAAAGTTGCCGCCAAGCTGGATGTCCGTGCCGCGCCCGGCCATGTTGGTGGCGATGGTCACCGCGCCGATGCCGCCAGCCTGCGCAACGATGCGCGCCTCCATTTCATGAAACCGCGCGTTCAGAACGCTATGCTTCACGCCCTCGGTGTTGAGGAACTCTGACAAAAGCTCAGACTTTTCAATCGAGACGGTGCCGACGAGCACCGGTTGGCCGGTTTCATTGCGTTCGCGGATCAGCTTGGCGATGGCCTGGAATTTATCGCGGGTGTTTTTGTAAAACTCATCTTCTTCGTCAGCGCGCAGCACCGCAACGTTGGTTGGGATGGTCACCACGTTCATTTTGTAGATGTCGAAAAATTCGGGCGCTTCGGTGGCCGCAGTGCCGGTCATTCCCGCGATTTTGGGATACATGCGGAAGAAGTTTTGGAACGTAATCGTTGCCATAGTCTGATTTTCAGGCTCGATCTCGACGCCCTCTTTGGCTTCAACCGCCTGATGCAGCCCGTTTGACCAGCGGCGCCCTTCCATCATGCGCCCAGTAAACTCGTCGATGATGATCACTTTGTCATCGTTGACGATATAGTCGATGTCGCGCTTGAACATCACGTTCGCTTTGAGCGCCTGATCAAGATGGTGGACCACCATGGTGTTTTCGACATCATAAAGGTTTGAGCCGACGAGCATGCCGGTTTCCTCAAACTTGCGCTCAACCCATTCGACGCCGTCTTCGGTCAGCGTGATGTTTTTGGTTTTCTCGTCTGCTTCATAGAGCTTGCTGTCGATCTGCTTCACCACCGCATCGACCGAGACATAGAGATCGCTGCGATCATCCGATGGCCCCGAAATGATCAGCGGCGTGCGCGCCTCGTCGATCAAGATCGAATCGACTTCATCGACAATCGCAAAGTTGAACGGGCGGTGCACCATCTGCGCGCGCTCGTGCTTCATGTTATCGCGCAAATAATCGAAGCCAAGCTCGTTGTTGGTCGCATAGGTGATGTCGGCGTTATAGGCATCGCGGCGCGCGTTCTCGCCCAAATTGGGCACGATAATCCCGAAGGTTAGGCCCAAAAACGTGTAGATCTGGCCCATCCATTCGGCATCGCGGCGGGCAAGATAATCGTTCACCGTAACGACGTGGACACCCTTGCCCTCAATCGCATTGAGATAAACCGCCAGCGTCGCCACCAGCGTTTTGCCCTCGCCGGTGCGCATTTCGGCGATCTCGCCCCGGTGGAGCACAATGCCGCCCACCATCTGCACATCGAAATGGCGCATGCCGAGCACGCGGCGCGAAGCCTCGCGGCAGGTGGCAAACGCTTCGGGCAGGATGTCGTCAAGCGTGCGGCCATCAGCCAGCATCGTCCGAAACTTTTGCGTCTGCGCGCGCAGTTCTTCATCGGTGAGCGTCTGCATTTCGGGTTCGAACGCCGCGATGGCGCGAACGGTCTTGTCGAGCGATTTCACATAACGGTCGTTGGACGAGCCAAAGATGGTGCGGGCAAGGGCGCCTAGCATGTTGGGAATTCCTGATACGGGGATAGATTGAACAGCGCCGGGCCTGAAAGGCGCGGGCCGGGCCGGTTAAGGTTCGCGGCGTTGCCACGAAAATGCGCCTGTTATTCGAGCGGGCGATCCGAAAGCGTTACCGTGTGTGCACAGGGCGCCGAATAAGTCGGTGGCAACACAGATTGACGATAAGGAAGCGGTTTGCTGGGCACGCCAATCGACGCGGCTGCAAGGCATGCTTCCTGCTGCGGCGCGGCAACAGCTTCCTCGGGCAGCGAGGTGCCTATTCCCGAGATTTGCGCGCGCGTTGCCGCCGCCATTTCAGGCATAACAAGGCCGCTTAAAACAGCCAGCAGGACAAGCAAAAACCGCATCGGGCACTCAGATAGGAGTTTTGTGTGCAATCGTCCACCGGATCATGTGGATATAATGATGCGCTGTTTGCGCCCAGCGGCTAAAGGCAGCGCCATATGACAATCGCAACCTCCCCCCTCGCCCAACCCTTCCCCGCGCTTCCCGCCATTTCCGGCGTTACGCTTAGAGTGTCGCGCGCTGGATATAAGAACTGGGGCCGCAGCGATCTTACCTTTGCCGAACTGGCGCAGGGCACGGTTGTGGCGGGCGTGTTCACCCGCAATGTGTGCTGCTCATCAGAGGTTGAGCTTGGCCGGGCAAACATTGGCCAGGGCCATGCGCGGGCATTGGTGGTCAACGCGGGCAATTCAAACGCGTTTACTGGATATCGGGGGCGCGATGCGGTTGAGGCGATCATGGATCAGGTATCGGCGGCGCTTGGCTGCCCGCGCGATCAGGTGTTTGTTTCCTCCACCGGCGTGATTGGTGTGCCGTTGCCGATGGACAAGGCGCGTGCCGGGATCGAGGCAGCGCTGCTCGCCGATCCTTGCAGCTGGCAAAAGGCGGCGGATACCATCGGCACCACTGATACTTTTGCCAAAGGCGCAAAAGCGTCTGCGATGGTGGGCGGAAAGCGGATCGAGATCGCCGGGATCATCAAGGGTTCGGGCATGATCGCGCCCGATATGGCAACGATGCTGGGATACATCTTCACCGACGCGGCGGTGAGCCCCGCGTTCCTCCAGCAATGCCTGAGCGCGAGCAACACACGCACGTTTTCGTGCATCACGGTCGATAGCGACACCTCGACCAGCGACACCGTGCTAGCCTTTGCCACTGGCAAGGCGGGCAATGCCCCCCTCACCTCGTTCGATGATCCGGGCGCGGATGCCTTTGCCGCCGCGCTAGAGCAGGTTTGCCTTGAGCTGGCGCAACTGGTGGTGCGCGATGGCGAGGGCGCGCAGAAGTTTATCACCGTGGCGGTGAGCGGCGCGGTGAGCGATGACAGTGCGCGGCGCATTGGTCTTGCGATCGCCAACTCGCCGCTGGTTAAAACCGCCATCGCGGGCGAGGACGCGAACTGGGGCCGCGTGGTGATGGCAGTGGGCAAAGCGGGCGAACCGGCGGACCGCGACCGGCTGTCGATCGGCTTTGGCGGCACATGGGCTGCACGCGAGGGTCAGCCACTTGGCGATTATGACGAGGCACCTGTTGCCGCACATTTGAAGGGACGCGAGATTACAATCGAGGTTGATCTGGGGCTTGGTAGCGGCTGCGCGGCGGTGTGGACCTGCGATCTAACGCATGGCTATATCGCCATCAACGCGGATTACCGCACGTGAGCGCGCTTGATGCCGCCGTCGCTGCGCTGATGCGCGAAACCGCGCGGGCGGTGATCCTGCCGCGTTATCAGCAGCTGGCGGCGCATGAAGTGACCGCCAAGGCGGCCGATGACATGGTCACCATTGCCGATACCGAGGCTGAGGCGATGCTGGCGAGCGGGCTTGCCAAGCTGTTGCCAGAGGCGGCGATTGTGGGCGAGGAAGGCACCCATGCCGATCCCACGTTGGTTGACCGGCTGGGAGACAGCTTGTGCTGGATCATCGATCCGGTGGACGGCACGAACAATTTCGCGGCGGGACATCCGCCATTCGGGATCATCGTTGCGCTGGCCGAAGCGGGCGAGACGATTGCCGGATGGATTTATGATCCGCTGACTGACCGGCTGTGCTTTGCGCGGCGCGGCGGCGGGGCGTTTATCAATGGCGAGCGGCTCACTGCCCGCTCAACCGGGGAGGAGCCGCCGGTGCTCGCGTCGAGCAGTCTGTTTCTAACCGATGCACAAAAGGAGATGCGCGACACGTATATTTCGCCGCATTATACTGTGGTGAACATTCCGCGCTGCGCCGCCGAGCAATATCCCCGGCTGGTGACGGGCGTGAACGACCTCTCCAGCTTTCAGCGCACTTTGGCGTGGGACCATGCAGCGGGGGCGTTGTTTGTGAATGAGGCGGGCGGCAAAGTGGCGCGGATTGATGGCAGCCCATACCGGGTGGATGAGCATGGCCGGCCCGGCCTGATCGCGGCGGCCAGTCCGGCGCTGTTTGATGCATTTGCCGCGCGGATTGCAGTGATCCCGCGCGGGTAGGGAGAAGATGCCCACCGCCAGCCCCTCCCGCAGTCGGGAGGGGAGCGAGACTTAGCAAGCCGCAGGCGAGCTTAGTCGCAGCGGGGTGGGCATAGCGTCGATCAGAGCGCGGCTTCGAGCCATGCCTTGAGCTGGCTCTTGGGCGCAGCGCCCAGCTTTTGCGCGACTTGTTTGCCATCTTTAAACAGCACCAGCAGCGGGATCGATTGCACGCCCATATTGCCGGGGGTGTCGGTGTTTTCCATGATGTCCATCTTCATGATCGTCACCTTATCGGCCAATTCCTCGCCAATTTCTTCGAGCGAAGGAGCGATCATTTTGCACGGGCCGCACCATTCGGCCCAGAAATCGACCAGCACCGGCTTGTCGGACTGAAGAACATCGGCTTCGAAACTGGCATCGGTGACGGCTTTAAGCGACATGGGGCAAACTCCTTTGCGGGTTGAGGCGAATGTAGGCGCTTGGCCGCGCCGCGCAACCGATCTGATCAACAAGCTTTACTGCGCGGGCTGAATATCCAGCTTGTGCGCGGCCAGCACTTCGTTTGGCAAGACGAACAAGCGCGGCGTGTGTGTGTAAAGCAGCGCCGCCTCAATCCGCCGCCCCGGATAGATCACGCCAAGAGCCTGCGCATATGCCGCCATTTGCCGCAAATAAGGCACAGGAACTTCAACCAGATCGCGCGGCGGACGATGTCCGGTCTTGAAATCGACAATGCGAATCGTGCTGGTTGTGATCAGCAACCGGTCGATCGTGCCGCTGATCATGCGCGCGCCCACCAGCGCCGCGATGGGCACTTCGGCGAGCGAACCTGCGCCAAAGACGTTTTGCCATTCGGGCTCGTCCAGCACTGCGAGCACCGCTGCTACCATCGCCGCGCGCTCAGCGCTGGCGAACGCGCCGCCGGCCTGTTCGAGCCACGCTAGCGCGGCGGCTTCGCGCGCATCTGGCGCAAGCTCGGGCAACCGTTCGAGCAGTTTGTGCATCAATGTGCCGCGCTGCGCCGCGGCTGCTGCGCCGGGTCCAGGCCGCATGGGCGGATCGGCGGCGTCTTCCTCGCCCAGCGATGATGGCGCAAGCGGGCGCGGTGGTCGCGGTTCTGGCCCAATCGGCTGCGCAAATAGCGCCGGCAGGTCGGAATCCAGTTCATCACTCGCGCCAGCCCGCGCCGCGTCCGC